>CAXNIF010000010.1:0-12163 GCA_964202345.1 Cypionkella sp. | reverse complement strand
GGGCAGAAAAGGTGCCTTCGGGGGCGTTGGCGGCCAAAAGGCTGGGCAAATCGGGGGCCAAACGCTGCGCCAGCGCGCCGATCAATTGGCGGCGCGCGCCGTGAATGGCCTGAGGGTCGGGCGTGATGCCCGCGGCGTGCAAATGCCCTGCCATATCATCTTCGCTGGGCAGTTTCAGACAAAGCGCGCGAAAGGCGGGCGCTAGGCCCTCATCGCGCAGCACCGCAGCCAAACCATCCAGCAGCCGCGTATCGGGGCCCGCGCCTTGGGTGATGGCGGCGCGCAGACTGGCCAAGGCCAAGGCACGGCCCGATTCCCAGCGGTTGAAGCTATCGGTGTCATGGGCCAGCAAAAACGCATGGCGCGCAAGGTCGGTCTCTTGGGATAAGATCACGGGCGCGGAAAAGCCCCGCAAAATCGACGGCACGGGCCGCGCGGCCAAGCCGTCAAAGTGGAAAGACTGCTGCGACTTGGTCATTTCCAGCACCTGCGTGGGCAAAATCTCGGCCCCGTTTTGGCCAAGAAGCCCCGTGGCGATGGGAATGACTTTGGGGTCTTTGTGCGGCTGATTTGGCGTGGGCGGATTGACTTGGGTGAAGGTCAAGGTCAAGCGCCCTGCCTGCGCGTCCCAATCCTCGCGCAGGCTAAGTTGGGGCGTGCCGGCCTGAAAATACCAATGGGAAAACTGCGTCAAATCCCGCCCCGTGGCATCGGTGAACACGGCCAGCCAATCTTCGATGGTGGCGGCATCGCCATCGTGGCGGGCAAAATATAAATCCAGCGCCTTGGCATAGGCCGCATCGCCAACAAGGGTTTTCAACATGCCGATCACCTCGGCCCCTTTTTCATAGACAGTGGCGGTGTAGAAATTGTTGATCTCGATATATTCGGATGGGCGCGGCGGATGGGCCAAGGGGCCAGCATCTTCGCGAAACTGCCGGGCGCGCAGGGCAATGACATCTTCGATACGGCGCACATCCGCCCCGCGCAAATCGGCGCTGAATTGATGGTCGCGAAACACGGTCAGCCCCTCTTTGAGGCAAAGCTGGAACCAGTCGCGGCAGGTGATGCGATTGCCTGTCCAATTGTGGAAATACTCATGCGCGATGATGGCCTCGATACGGGCGAAATCATCATCGGTGGCGGTGTCCGGGCTGGCCAGCACCACTTTGGAGTTAAAGATATTCAGGCCCTTATTCTCCATCGCGCCCATGTTGAAATCATCCACGGCGACGATGTTGAACACGTCCAAATCATATTCGCGCCCATAGACTTTTTCGTCCCACGCCATGGACTGAACCAAGCTTTCCATGGCCCAAGCGCAGCGCCCCTCATCGCCCGAGCGCACATAGATGTTCAGCATGACATCGCGGCCCGACATGGTTGTAAAGCGGCCTTGATGGGCGATCAAATCGCCCGCGACCAGCGCGAACAAATAGGCGGGTTTGGGCCAAGGATCGACCCAATCTGCCCAGCCTTGCCCCGAAGCTGCCAAATTGCCATTCGACAAGAGCACGGGCAGGGCCGCGTGGCCCGCGCCGGCCTCGATCCGCACGGTAAAGCGCGACATGACATCGGGGCGGTCCGGGTAGAAGGTGATTTTGCGAAATCCCTGCGCCTCGCATTGGGTGCAATACATTCCGCGCGACATATACAATCCCTCAAGCGCGGTATTGCCTTCGGGGGCAATTTCCACTTCGGACTCCAGCACGAATGGCCCTTGCGGCAACAGCGCGGCAGGGATGGTCAGGCCCGTCTCATCGGGGGTGACATCCAGCGCCTTGCCCGCGATGCGCAGCGAGAGCAGCCGCAGCTCTACCCCGTCCAGCCGCAAATCTTGCCCGCCTTGCGCCGCCGCATTTGGGGCCATGTGAAGCTGCGCCGTGACTTTGGTGGCGCTTGGGTGAAGCGCAAAGGTCAAATGCACCGCCGTCACGTTATGGCTAAAGGGGGCATAATCGGACAGACGAACCCTGCGCGGATCGGCGGGGGCTTGGGGCGGATCATTCGGGGATAGGGCGTTCATGGGCGGCAATCTCCTTTGCGGCCAAGGTTTCGCAAAGCAACGCCGCGCGCAAGGGGCAAATGGGCGCAGCTTTACAAATCGCTCTTGTCGAATCGCGCCTGCCTTGCCATAGATGTTCTATGAATGTTCTAGTTTGGCTGAAACGCGATCTGCGCCTGTTTGACCACGCCGCCTTGGCTTTGGCGGCGCAAATGACCCGCGAGTCGGGCGGCGCGGTGCTGGCGCTGTATATTGCCGAGCCAGAGGTTTGGGCCGCGCCCGATGCCTCGGGGCGGCAATGGGCGGCGGTGGCGGATGCTTTGGGCGAATTGCGCGATGACTTGGCCGCGCGCGGCGCTTTGCTGATTGTGCGCCAAGGTAGCGCTGTGGATGTGCTGTCGCGGCTGTGCAAAAGAGCGGGAATCACCCATATCCTCAGCCATATGGACACGGGCTGCAGCGACGGTTTCGCCCGCGACCGCGCGGTGGCGGCTTGGGCGCGGCAGGCGGGGATTGCCTGGCAAGAACTGGCGCAATCGGGCGTGCGCCGCGCCATTCGGGGCCGTGCCGGCTGGGCCAGCGCGCGGGCAGATTTCATCGCCCAAGACCTGATTGCCGCCCCTGATGCGCTGCGGGGCTATGGGGGCCTTGAACAAGGCCCCATCCCCAGTGCCGGGGCGCTGCGCCTTGCGGGGGATGCTTGCCCGCATCGCCAAAACGGGGGGCGCAAGGCGGGGCTGGCGGCGCTGAGCAGCTTTTTGGCCCAGCGCGGCGCAGGCTATGTGGGGGGGCTGTCTTCGCCGCTGTCTGCCGAAAGATCTTGCGCGCGCATCTCGCCGCATTTGGCGGTGGGCAGCCTGTCTTTGCGCGAAGTCTGCCACGCCTTGGCCGCGCGCAAGGCCGAAGGTCTAAACGGGTCTTGGGCGCGCAGCCTATCGGGGTTTGAAAGCCGACTTGCGTGGCGCGACCATTTTGTTCAAAAGCTGGAAGATCAGCCAAATCTGCACAAGGTGGCGATGCAGCCCGCCAGCGATAGCTTGGGGCGCGACAGGGATCACACATGGCTGGCGGCCTTTGACGCGGGGCAAACGGGACTGCCCTTTGTGGATGCCGCCATGCGCTATTTGACCGCCACAGGCTGGGTCAACTTTCGCGCCCGCGCCATGCTGGTTTCCTTTGCGACTTATCATCTGTGGCAAGATTGGCGCGCAGTGGGCCAGATCATGGCGCGCAAATTCACCGATTACGAGGCGGGCATTCATTGGCCCCAAGTGCAAATGCAATCGGGGGTGACGGGGGTCAATATTCCGCGCATCTATAACCCTGTCAAACAGGGGCTGGACTGCGACCCTGAGGGTCGGTTCATCCGCCGTTGGGTGCCTGAACTGGCGATGGTGCCCGATGAGCATCTTCACGCGCCCTGGCGCTGGCACGGCGCGGGGCGGATTTTGGGCCATCGCTATCCCGAACCCATGATCGAACCCGCCCGCGCCGCGCGTGAGGCCAAGGCGCGGCTGACGATCATGCGCGCCAAGCCCGAGGCCCGCGCCGAAGCCTTTGAGGTGATTGAACGCCATGTTCACCCGCGCGCGGGGCGACACCCTAGCGCGCGCGGGCAAGGGACCCGCCCGCCGTCATCAGCCCCCCCCTTGCCCGCGCGCCGAAGCGCGCCAGATAAGGGGCAAATGGTGATGGATTTCTGAGATGCCCAAAATGCGCCGTAAAGGCGACTTGCCCCGCAAAACCTGCACCGCCTGCGGGCGCGAGATGGTCTGGCGCAAGGCTTGGGAAAAAGTTTGGGATGAGGTCAAGTTTTGTTCCGACCGCTGCCGCGCGGACCATCGGGCGAAAGGGGGGAGGGTTTTCCACCCTCCCCCCAGCTGCTGAAGCGAGCCTCAGCAGCTTCCCCCCACCCGAGGATATTTGTGAAGAAAAGAAACGGGTTAAGGGGTGTTTTGGTTTAACATATGCCCCTATTGGGGAAAGCGCTCAGTGATGCTTTGCGCATAAGCCTCTAGCTGATCGGCCACGATGCCCCAGCCTTCGAAAAAGCCCATCGCCTTGTGCTGGGCGGCGGACTCGGCTGTGCGGTGGCGCGCCACGGCGGTATAGCGCGTGCGCGCTTGGCCAAGGTCTTCAAAGGTCAAAATAGCGGTCATGAACGGGTCTGGATTGGGCTTCCAGCCTGCTGTGTAATTATCGGTGAACACAAGTTTTTCATTTGGGATCACCTCTAGAAAAACGCCGTTGTTTTCGATGATATTTCCCTCCACCTCAAAGGTGGTGTTACACGCGCCCCCTGCCCGCACGTCCAATTCGCAATGGGTGACGCGGTTTGGCTTTGGCACAAACCAATGCGGCAGATGGGCGGGGTCTGTCCAGCATGTGTAGATTACCGCGCGCGGGGCGTTCAGATCGCGGGTCAAAACAAGATCGCAGTCCGTGTCAATCGCGCCGTCCAAGGCAGGGTGATGAGGCATTGGGTGTCCTTTGCGGTGATTTGCCGGAAAAAATTGAAACTGCTCTGCGTGAATTGCAAGAAAATCCCTGCGGGAAAGCTTTGCGATTTTGGGCCGCGGGTGTAGGCTACTGCCAGCAGAATAGGGGGGGCGCTATGCCAGCACAAGTCACCAGAACGTTGCGCCACGGGCTAAATGTGGATATTCGCCTTGCCGATTTCATCGACAACCGCGCCTTGCCGGGCACGGGGATAACGGCAGATCGGTTTTGGGCTGGGTTTGCCGCCCTTTTGGCCGAGTTCACCCCCCAAAACCGCGCCCTGCTGGCGCAGCGCGCGCAGTTGCAGGCGCAAATCGACGACTGGCACCGCACTCATCGCGGCCAGCCCCATGACCATATCGCCTATCGCGCCTTTTTGACCGATATCGGCTATATCATTCCCGAAGGCCCCGATTTTCAAATCGACACTACGGGCGTGGACCCTGAAATTGCCACCATTGCGGGGCCGCAATTGGTGGTGCCGATCACCAATGCGCGTTATGCGCTGAACGCGGCCAATGCGCGCTGGGGCAGCCTTTATGACGCGCTATATGGCACGGATGCCATGGGCAGCCCCGCGCCTTCGGGCGGGTATGAGCGCGGGCGCGGCGCGCGGGTGGTGGCGCGGGCGCGGGTGTTTTTGGATGACACCTTTCCCATTGCGGGGGCCAGCCACGCCGATGTGCGCCGCTATCAGGTGACTCAGGGCGCGCTGCATGTGGATGATCTGCCGCTGGTTCACCCCGAAAAGTTTGCCGGCTATCGCGGGCATCCCAAAGCGCCGGACGCGGTCTTGCTGCGCCATAACGGGCTGCATGTGGAACTGGTCTTTGATCGCACCCATCCTGTGGGCGCGCGCGATCAGGCGGGGCTTGCCGATATCGTGATCGAAAGCGCGCTGTCGGCCATTATGGATTGCGAAGATTCCGTGGCCTGTGTGGACGGCGAAGACAAGACATTGGCCTATGCCAATTGGCTGGGGCTGATGCAGGGCAATCTGGTCGCCCATATGGAAAAAGGCGGGCGGATGATGACGCGCGCGCTAAACGAAGATCGCCCCTATACCGCCCCCGATGGCAGTGCCCTGACCCTAAAGGGCCGTGCGTTGATGTGGGTGCGCAATGTGGGGCATTTGATGACAAACCCCGCCATTTTGCTGCCCGACGGCAGTGAGGTTTTCGAAGGCTTGATGGATACGATGGTGACGACCACCATCGCGCTGCACGATGTGCAAAAAACCTCTGGCCTGCGCAATGCGCAACATGGGTCGGTCTATATCGTCAAACCCAAAATGCACGGGCCGCAAGAAGTGGCCTTTAGCGATGCGGTCTTTGGCCGCGTTGAAACCATCCTTGGCCTGCACGCCCATACGATCAAGATCGGAATTATGGACGAAGAGCGCCGCACCTCTGTCAATCTAAAGGAATGTATCCGCGCCGCCAAAAACCGCGTGGCCTTTATCAACACGGGCTTTTTGGACCGCACGGGCGATGAAATTCATACATCCATCGAAGCTGGCCCCTTCTCGCGCAAGGATTTCATCAAGCGCAAGGGATGGATTGGGGCCTATGAAAACCAAAATGTCGATATTGGCCTCGCATGCGGATTGTCGGGGCGGGCGCAAATTGGCAAGGGCATGTGGGCCATGCCCGATTTGATGGCGGCGATGCTAGAGACCAAGATCGACCATCCGCGCGCAGGGGCCAATTGCGCATGGGTGCCCTCGCCCACGGCGGCAACGCTGCACGCGCTGCATTATCACAAAGTGGATGTCTTTGCGATGCAGGCGAAAATCGCAGCGGGGGGGCGGCGCGGGCATTTGGAGACGCTGCTGGAAATCCCGCTGGCCAGCTATCGTAACTGGACGGGCGCGCAAATTATGCGCGAAGTGGACAACAACGCCCAAGGCATTTTGGGCTATGTGGTGCGCTGGGTGGATCAAGGGGTGGGCTGTTCGAAAGTGCCGGATCTAAACAATGTGGGGCTGATGGAAGATCGCGCCACCTGCCGCATTTCGGCCCAAGCCTTGGCCAATTGGCTGTTGCACGGGGTCATCTCTACGCAAGATGTCATGGCAAGTTTGCGCAAAATGGCGGCAGTGGTGGACGGGCAAAACGCCCATGATCCCGCCTATCGCCCCATGGCCCCTGATTTTGATGGCATTGCCTTTTTGGCCGCGCAAGATTTGGTGCTGAAGGGGCGTGAACAGCCGTCGGGCTATACCGAGCCGATTTTGCACGCCGCGCGCTTGGCCCTAAAAGCGGGCAACTAAAGGGGGGGCGCGCCCCCCCACGCGCGGGGCAAGCCCCGCGCCCCCCTGCGGATATTTAGAAAGAGAAGAACAAGAGCCTTGTCTTGGCCAAGATCGCGCCGCTTAGGCCGCGTCGATGGCGATGGCATGGATGCGCGCGGTCAAATCGCCCAAAGCCGCATGCACCGCGCGGTGGCGCGCCAGCCGTGACAGCGGGGCCAAGGCGGGCGCGCGGATGTGAATGGCAAAATGGCTCTCGCCTGTGCCATCATCGCCCGCATGGCCCGCGTGCTGGGCCGATTGGTTTTCAACGCGCAGCAATGATGGGGTAAAGGCGGCATTTAAACGCGCGACAATCTCTTGCTGAATATGCATCTTTTTCGCAATCGCCCCCTTCAATATTTGTCAGATCAAGTCTATGCTCGTGGCCCCGAATAGGAAAGGCCCGTTCATGACTTCTCGTCCCCCTTTCGCGTTTGACATCTCGGTCAAATCTGACAAAGCCAAGCGAAAAACAACGCGCCGGGGCATGTCTGGGGCGTTTGAAACCAGCAATAAGGGCTGCGATTTTCCTGGCTGCACCGAGAAAGGTGCCTATCGCGCCCCAAAACATCCCGATTTGCTGGATCAATTTTTTTGGTTCTGCCGCGATCATGTGCGCGAATATAACCTAAAATGGAACTTTTTTGGCACCGCCAGCGATGAAGAATTTCAAAAGCTGTTGGAAAAAGATCGTCTATGGGAGCGTGAGACGAAACCTTTTTCGCGCAAAGACGACGGCAATGCTTGGCATCGGTTGGGGGTGGATGATCCACATGCTTTGCTGGGCGACAATGCCACACGCAACCCCGCCAAGCCCACCAGCTCGGCCACCCGCAAGTTGCCCCCTACCGAGCGCAAAGCCATCGAGATTTTGGACGTGCGCGATACATGGACGAAAACCGAAATTCGCAAGGCCTATAAGAGCCTTGTCAAAGATTTGCACCCCGACATGAACGGCGGGGATCGCAGCGACGAAGACCGCCTCCAAGAGGTGGTCTGGGCCTGGGATCAAATCAAAGACAGCCGCTTTTTCAAAGAATAACCGTCAGGCGCGGGCGACAAAACCGTATTTCAGCAACCAAATTGCGATTCGTGCGGCATCTTGTGGCGAGATGGCGGCGGCGGTGCCCGCACTTTCGGCCACGAGATCGGCAAGGCTTGCCCCCCCCTGCCCGCGCGCCACGATAATGGCCAGCGCCTTGTCAATTTGCGCAGGATCGGCAAAGACACGGCCCAAGGTCACATAATCGCGAAGGGCCAATACCTCGGCCGTGGTATGCGCGATGCGGGCAGCTCGCAGCCGCAATGTTTCGCCGTTTTCTATTTCGCTGGGGTAGCCCGCAAATAGCGCCGAAGGCGATGGCGCAATGGGCAACAAATCTGCAGCATAGCGGCGATGCTGGGCGCTGCTGGCCAGACGAATTTTATGCTGCTCGGCCCAAAGCTCTTGCATTTGGGGCACGATCACGCGCCAGTCAAATAGGGCGCGCACCCGGGCCAGCGCCGCCGCCCCCATTTTTGCCCGCAAGTCAGGATCGCGGGCCAATTGCACGATGCGCGCTGTCAATTCGGAAAAATCAATCTCTGTCATTGCCGATGTCGCACCACAATATTGGACATAGCTGTCAATACCGCCTTGATAGCGCAGCGCCTCTGGTGCCAAGATTGGGGCGGGCAACATCCGCGATGTGATGCGAAAACCGATGTCAGGGCTTACGGTATCTTTCATGCCATCCCAGTCCGAGACCAACAAAGGCAGGCCCGCCGCCATGCCTTCAAGGGGGGCAAGGCCAAAGGTTTCTTGAATGTTATCAATCAAAAAGGTAAAGACATCTGCCCCCGACAAGGTGGCGCGGCGGTCGTCGGCGGATGCGCCATCAAGCAGGTGAAAACCGACATCGGGCATCAGCTTGGCCGCGCCCTGTTCGAAAACGCGGCGCGAATAACCGTCGCGAAATTGCCCACAAAACACAAGATGCAGCTTTTGGCCAGGGGTTTGGGATTGCGCCGCTTGCATGGCCAGATAAATCGGCAAAGGGTCGAATTTTTCATGTGGCGTCAGCCGGGCAATCGTGGCGAAGACAACATCATTTGGCCCTGCCCCAATGCGCGTGCGCAGCGCCGCGCGGGCGGTCTCGTCGCGGGCGAAATCATCGCAGTGAATGCCCAGTGGAATCACCGGCAGCATGGGGCGCGGTGGCAAATTCGCGCCAAAGCGGGCGCGCAAATGCTGGTCGATCAAATCAAAGGTAAAGGTTGTTGAATTTAGCACCGCGCGGCTGGTGCAGATCACGGCATCCCATGGGGTGATGGGCCCTGTGCGCAATTCCATCCAACCTTGCATCACTGCGGCGGTCGATGTGGTATGGGTGATCCCGCAGAGTGACCAAGCGCCCGTGCCATGAGGGGCGCGGCGCCATGCTTCGGCGGTGAAATTCGGGCTGGGATAAAACACGCAGCCTAGGTTCATCCGATGCGGGCGCAGCAACGGCGTGTGGCGCACCGGCACCTTGGGGCGCAAGTTTTGGGCCAGATCACGCACTGGCTTTAATTCGGCGTCACTTTTGGCCAAAAAGACGAATTCAGCGACATCGGCATGACGCAAAAATCCCTTAAGAAAGCTTTCGCCGGCGACGCGGCGGCCATTAATTCCCTTGGCCGTGGGATCAAACCCATCTTGTGCATACCAAATGGCGGCGTTGCGGTTAGCCGTGATCCGATGGTCTTGTGTCATGTTGCGCCTGCCTTATTGGGGGGGATTTTTGGCCATCATCCACAGCCAAGGCGTCGGCCCAATACGCCATTCCCACTGGGCGATTAATCGATCAAGATCGCTAAAACCATGCATCCAATCGGGCAATAAATCGGTGTCGTGGCGGCGGTTGATGATTTGAATATGATGGCTGGCCTCAAATCGCTTGGCCAATTCGGCCGACAGACCTGCGACATAGCAATCATGCACCTCGACCAAGATATCTGCCGCGATAAGTCCGGGGGCCAGGTTTGGGTCTAAAAGCTGTGCCTCGCCGCCTTCGATATCGCAAACCACCAAGGTTTTGGTGGCGGTGCATATGTCAAAATCATCATGGGTGACCTCAGGGCCAATCGTCATTTGCCCAGATACGCCGTTCAATTCGGCAAGCTGGGCGCATTTTTTCCGGGCGATGGGATTGCTATCACGGGCGATTATTTTGGCCAAGGGCATTCGGCGCGCAAGCCCCACGGCATAATAGCCTTCGGCGCAGCCCACGTCCAAAATCTGGCGATAGGCGCGGGCGCAAATCTCTTCGATGATCGGATGGAGGCAGGATTCGTAACTGCCCAAAAGACGGGCCGCCCCCGCGCCTTCGCTGCTGACCGAGAGGTATTTCATGCCCTCAAACGGCCCAGATTGCACCACTGGCCCCAATTTTTTGACGACCGTGTTCGACAAAATTGTGTTGCGCCATTTGGCCATAAGGCGCAAAATCTCAGTTAAGTTTTCCACCGAAGGCGGCTGGGCGCGCAACGCATCTAGACGCTCATAAAGCATCTGTGACAGCGGCGACAATTTTGGGTCTGCAGCCGCCTTGGGCACAGAGGAGGACGCTTTTTTGGCCATTGAACCCACACCAAGGACGGGGCTTTACCCCCAGATCAATAGCGGCGTTCTACCTTGTGATTGTCCATCTTGTCCAGAACACAAGCGCAAGGCGTGTCAAAGTTTTTCAATAAATCGAAGGCTCACCCCATTCATGCAATAGCGCAGGCCCGTCGGCTGTGGCCCGTCGTTAAAGACATGGCCCAAATGTCCGCCGCAGCGGCGGCAATGCACCTCGGTGCGCAGGCCCAAAAACGAATAGTCGTTTTTGGTTCGGATAGCATCGTCAATTGGCGCAAAAAAAGAGGGCCAGCCCGTGCCGCTGTCATATTTTGTTGCGCTGTCAAAAAGGGGTAAATCACAGCCAGCACAGGCGTAAATCCCTGCCCGCGTTTCTTTATCCAGCGGCGAGGAAAACGCGCGCTCGGTCGCTTCATGGCGCAGCACCTCATAGGCAAGGGGCGATAATTTTGCGCGCCATTCGGCATCGCTGAGCACATATTCAAACGAGCCTTCACTTTGCGCCGTCGCGGGGCGCAAAAACATGGGCAAGCCTGCCAAAGCGGCAAGAACGGTGCGGCGTTTCATGGAACTCTCCTATATGGTTTGGGCAGATATAACATAAAAACTGCCCAGCGGGCGCAAAGGTTTCATCCGCTCACTAAAATGGGAAGTGGCGTGAAGGGGCGCACTTGCAGGCGCGGGCAAACCCCGCCATAACGGGGACGATAGGGGCGCTTGGCCCGCAGGCGAATGATGGAATAGCGAGATGGCACAGACAGTGATACGGCCCGATGTTGATATTTCGGTGCGCGAGATGTTCGGCATTGACACCGATATGCGCGTCAAGGGCTTTGCCGAGGCAACCGACCGCGTGCCCGCCATTGACCCAACCTATAAATTCGATCCCGACACCACTTTGGCCATTTTGGCCGGTTTTGCCTATAACCGCCGAGTTATGATCCAAGGCTATCATGGCACGGGAAAATCAACCCATATCGAACAGGTGGGCGCGCGGCTGAATTGGCCCACGGTGCGGGTGAATTTGGACAGCCATATTTCCCGTATCGATTTGATCGGCAAAGACGCGATCAAGCTGAAAGACGGCAAACAAGTGACCGAGTTTCACGAGGGGATTTTGCCTTGGGCGCTGCGCAATTCTGTCGCGATTGTCTTTGACGAATATGATGCAGGGCGCGCCGATGTGATGTTTGTGATTCAGCGCGTTTTGGAAACCGATGGCAAGTTGACGCTGCTGGATCAAAACGAGATTATCACCCCCAGCCCCTATTTCCGCCTGTTTGCCACGGCCAATACCGTGGGGCTTGGCGATACCACGGGGCTGTATCACGGCACGCAGCAGATCAATCAGGCGCAAATGGACCGCTGGTCGCTGGTCGCCACGCTGAACTATTTGTCGCATGATGCCGAAACCGCCATCGTTCTGGCCAAATCGCCCCATTACAACACCGAAGGCGGGCGCAAGACGATCAGCCAAATGGTGACGCTGGCCGATATGACGCGCAAGGCCTTTATGGCGGGGGATTTAAGCACCGTCATGTCGCCGCGCACTGTGCTGTCATGGGCGCAAAACGCGGAAATTTTCCGCAACGTGGGCTATGCGTTCCGCTTGTCGTTCCTGAACAAATGCGATGAATTGGAACGGGCGACTGTGGCAGAATTTTACCAGAAATGTTTCGCCGAGGAACTGCCCGAGAGTGCGGTGAGTATGGCGATGAAGTAATCCCGCCGCTTTGGGCCGATTTTTTCGTGCCCGAACCGACGG
>CAXNIF010000009.1:0-12527 GCA_964202345.1 Cypionkella sp. | reverse complement strand
CGCTTGGACGCGGTGGTCTACCGCGCCAAATTCGTGCCCACGATTTTCGCGGCGCGTCAATTCGTCAACCATGGCCATGTCACGGTGAACGGCGCACGGGTGAACATCGCCTCCTACCGCGTGAAAGAAGGCGATGTTGTCGCCATTCGCGAAAAGTCGCGTCAATTGGCTATTGTCATCGAAGCCTTGGATTTGGCCGAGCGTGACGTGCCCGATTACATCGACTTTGACCGCAGCAAAATGGCCGCGACCTTTGTGCGCACGCCCACGCTGTCGGATGTGCCATATCCTGTGCAAATGGAACCCAACTTGATCGTGGAATATTACGCCAAGAACTAACCTTGGCCCCATAGGCATTTTAGGGGGCCCGCCACTTTTGGCGGGCCTTTTGTTTTCGGACATGGCGCGGCGGCGGCGCTGAAGGAAAGGAAGGGCTGATATGACATATCCCATTCATGCAACTTTTGATTCGCCTTTGGTGATGATTGGCTTTGGCTCTATCGGGCGCGGCACCCTGCCGTTGATTTTGCGGCATATCGCTATTGATCCTGCCAAGATCACGGTGATCGAACCCAGCGCTGACTTTGCGCATATTCTGGCCGAGCATGGCATCGCGCATTTGCCCCTCGCGCTGACACCGCAGAATTTGCACAGCACTTTGGCGCCGCTGTTTCCCGATGGGCGCGGCATGGTGGTGAACCTGTCGGTCGATGTTGATAGCATCGAAGTGATGGAACTGTGCCAGCGCCTTGGGGTGTTGTATTTGGACACGGTGATTGAACCTTGGCCTGGTTTTTATTTTGACAGCCCACTGCCCAATGCCGATCGCACCAATTATCCGCTGCGCGAAAAACTGCGGGCTTTGGGCCAGAAATATCACGCTGGGCCAACGGCGGTGTCATGTTGCGGGGCCAATCCGGGCATGGTGTCCTGGCTGTTGAAAGAGGCGATGCTGCGCCTTGCCGCTGATTTGGGGCAAGAGATCGCCCCGCCCAGCACCCGCGCACAATGGGCCGGTTTGATGCAGACTTTGGGCATCAAAGGCGTGCATGTGGCCGAGCGTGACACGCAAATTTCCGCCCGCCCCCGCCCTTTGGGGGTGTTTGTGAACACTTGGTCGGTGGATGGGCTGTTGTCCGAAGGCTATCAGCCCGCCGAATTGGGCTGGGGCACGCACGAGCCGCGCCTGCCGCCGCGCGGCCATGCCTTTGACCACGGCGCAGGCTATGCGATTTGGATCGACCGCGCGGGCGCCGATACGCGCGTGCGCAGTTGGTGCCCCGATGTCGGCCCGCAATTTGGCTTTGTGGTCACCCATAACGAAGCCTTGTCGATTTCCGATTATTACACGGTTTGGCAAGGTGATCGGGCGGTGTTTCGCCCCACCTGCCATTATGCCTATCACCCCTGCCCAGATGCGATTTTGTCGCTGCATGAAATCAATGGCGCGGGCCAATTGCCCAAGGCCAAACATATCCTTACCGCCGAAGAAATTGTGGCGGGGGGCGATGATTTGGGCGTGTTCATTTATGGCCATGCCAAAGGCGCGCTGTGGTATGGCTCGCGCCTGTCCAATGCCGAGGCGCGTGCGCTTGCGCCCTATCAGAACGCCACCGGCATGCAGGTGACGTCGGCGGTGATGGCGGCCATGGTTTGGGCGATGGAAAACCCGCGCCTGGGCTTTGTCGAGGCCGATGACATGGATCACGCCCGTTGCTTGGCCGTGCAGCGCCCCTATTTGGGCCGTATTGAGGCCCATTACACCGACTGGACACCGCTCTCGCAGCGCATCAACCGATTTGCCGAAGAGGCTGAACCCAAAGAACCTTGGGCTTTTGTCAATTTTCTGGTGGATTAGCACGTGCCTTGTTTATGTAAGGCGAAAAGGCACTGGAACATGGGGTGGGGCGCCGCTAAAAGGCGCTATAGCTTTGGGAAATATCAATGGTTGTTGCGCCGCGCCCGCGATCGGGCATCATGAAAATTGACCTTTATCAAGGGGGCAAAGCGGCCATTGCCGGCGTTGCCAACCCGCTAAAGCTGTCATCGAATGAGAACTTTGCAGGGCCGGCCCCTGCTGTGCGCGAGGCTTTTGCGCGGGCGGTGCATAAGCTGCATCTTTATCCCTCGACCGATCACGCCGCCTTGCGCGCGGCGATTGGCGCTGTGCATGATCTAGAGCCAGAGCGCATTATTTGCGGCGTCGGCAGCGATGAAATCATTCATATGCTGTGCCAAGCTTATGGCGGGCCGCGTGCGCAGGTGATCCATACCCAGCACGGGTTTTTGATGTATCGCATTTCGGCGCTTGCATCGGGGGCGACCCCTGTCGAAGTGGCCGAAAAAAACCGCACCGTTGATGTGGGGGCGATTTTGGCCGCTGTGACGGATCAAACACGCCTTGTGTTTATCGCCAATCCTGCCAATCCCACGGGAACGATGCTCAGCGCGGCGATGCTGCGCAAATTGGTGGATGGCCTGCCCTTGGGGGTGATGTTGGTGCTGGACGGGGCCTATGCGGAATTTGCCGAAGGGTATGACGGCGGTGCATCTTTTGTGCGCGAGCGCCCCAATGTCGTGATGCTGCGCACCTTTTCCAAGGCCTATGGTCTGGGTGGCTTGCGCGTGGGCTGGGCCTATGCGCCGCGCGCGGTGATTGATGTGCTGAACCGTGTGCGCGGCCCGTTCAACCTATCCAATGTGGCGCTGGACGGGGCAGAGGCCGCCATGCGAGAGCAAGCCTATATCACCGATTGCGTGGCCGCCAATGCGCGCGGGCGCAATTGGCTGCGCGCCGAGCTTATCAAAATGGGCATTGGCTGTGATGAAAGCCATGCCAACTTTGTGTTGGCGCGTTTCAAAAACGAGGCCGAGGCGCGGGCCGTGGATGCGCATATGCAAAGCGCAGGGATTATCTTGCGGCATGTGGCCAATTATGGTCTGCCCAATGCCTTGCGTATCACCATTGGCGATGAGGCCGCTTGCCGCCGTGTCGCCCATGCTTTGGCACAGTTTAAAGGGCTGAAATAGAATGGCACCTGCCCCCGTCTATAACCGCGTGGCTTTGATCGGTCTTGGGCTGATTGCATCCTCGATGGCTCATGCCATGCGGGCAAAGGGTTTGGCGGGCGAGATTGTGGGCTATGCCAAAACGCCCGAAACCCGCGACACGGCGCGCGCGTTGTTTTGTGACCGCGTTTGTGACACCGCCGCCGAGGCGGTGCAGGGCGCAGATTTGGTTGTTTTGGCGGTTCCCGTTGGCGCGATGGAATCTCTGGCCCGCGATATTGGCCCGCATTTGGCGCAAGGGGCGACAGTGACGGATGTTGGCTCTGTCAAAATGGCCGTGCTTGAGGCAATTGCCCCCCATATGCCCGCCCATGTGCATCTGATTCCGGGCCATCCTTTGGCGGGAACCGAATATTCGGGGCCGCGCGCGGGTTTTGCCAGCCTGTTTGAAAATCGCTGGTGGCTTTTGACCCCGCCGCCGCAGGTGGATGCGCCGGCCTTGGCGCGGCTATGCGCCTTATTGGCGGGCATGGGCGCAAAGATTGATACGATGGAGGCGGCGCGCCATGATCTGGTGCTGGCCGTGGTCAGCCATACCCCCCATTTGATCGCCTATACAATGGTGGGCGTGGCCGATCATCTGGAACAGGTTTCCAACAGCGAGGTGATCCAATATTCGGCCTCTGGATTTCGCGATTTCACCCGAATTGCCGCCTCTGATCCGACGATGTGGCGCGATGTTTTTTTAACAAATAAAGACGCGGTGCTAGAAGTTCTGGGCCGATTTACCGAAGAGTTATTTGCTTTGCAGCGCGCGATTCGCATGGGCGATGGGGCGATGCTGCATGATTATTTTACCCATACGCGCGCGATACGGCGCGGCATTATTGAGGCGGGCCAAGACACTGCTGCCCCTGATTTTGGCCGTGCGCCCCGCTCTGCCCCCAAAAACGACAGTGAATGATGCGCAAATTTTTCTGGCTGATCTGCGTCTTTGTTACGGGGATGCCGCTGACAGCGCAAGATTTGTCCACCCGTCCTAAGCCCCGCCCTTTTCTGGCGACAGGCGAGGTCATTGCCGCCCCAGTAACGGTGGGACTGCGCCCCAAGCCGCGGCCCGCGCTGACCATTGGTGCGGCCCGTCCCCTTAACGATGCGGTGCGCCCATCAGCGCCCTTGGCCCAAGGCGCCCTTGGCACAAGCCCGCGCCCGAAAAAGCGACCAGAATCGCTTTTGGCACGCGTGCAAACCCCCACTGCCCCTGCCGCCAGCGCCCCTGCCGCCGCCGCACCTGCCGCCCCCCAGACTGGCACCTCCTCTGCGCCCCGAAAAGGATCGGTCTGTGGTGATCGGTCAATACGCGGCGAAAAGATCAAACCCGTCATGTCGCAGGTCAAAGGCTGCGGCATTGCCGAACCTGTGCGCGTGACCGAAGTATCTGGCATCCGCCTATCTCAAGCAGTGACCATCGAATGCGGCACGGCCCACGCCTTAAAGGAATGGATTGATTCGGCCATGCGCCCCGCCTTTGGCGCGCGCAAGGTCGTGCAATTGCGCATTGCGGCCCATTACGTCTGCCGTGGGCGCAACAACAAAAACGGCGCGCGCATTTCCGAACATGGCAAAGGCAAAGCCTTGGATATAGCGGGATTCGTTTTTGCCGATGGCAAGGAATGGACGATTGCCCGCGATTACAACAAGCAAATTCGCAAAGCCCATCAAGGCGCTTGCGGGATTTTTGGCACGACCTTGGGCCCGGGGTCGGATGGCTATCACGAAGACCATCTGCATTTTGACACGGCCGATTACCGCAGCGGGCCATATTGTCGCTAGAACCCTAAAGCCGCAGTTTGCGCAGAATCTGGGGGGGCTTGCGGGTTTTACTTGGCAGATCAAACTGGTTTGCTATGGTGATCGCATAATCCGCACGCGACATCGTTGGCAAGGGCTGCACATGATCGAAACGCCACAAAAATCCGTCAGTTATTTTAGCCAACCGTTTCAGCAATTGTTCTTTATGTTTTTGGTCCTTGTGCTGGTGGCGCTGGGGGCATGGTTGATCCATGGCGAAGTGATCGACATTATCAACGCCAATATTTGGTTGAACGGGGCCATTGGGCTGGTTTTTGCCATTGGGGTTTTGGCCTGTTTTTGGCAGGTGTTCACTTTGGGGCGTTCGGTGCGCTGGATTGAAAACTTCGTCCAAAACGCCCATGACGAAAGCAGCATCGCGCCGCCGCAGCTTTTGGTGCCTTTGGCCCAGCTTTTGCGCGGGCGAGGGGCGGATATGCAAATATCGTCGGCGTCGTCGCGTTCGATTTTGGAATCGGTGGGCTCGCGCATAGAGGAGGCGCGCGATATCACCCGATATCTGGTCAACCTATTGGTTTTTCTGGGGCTTTTGGGCACTTTTTACGGGCTGGCATCGACAGTCCCCGCCGTGGTGGACACCATCCGCGCCCTATCACCGCAAGAGGGGGAGACGGGGCTTGATGTCTTCACCAAGCTGATGGGCGGGTTAGAAAGCCAGCTTGGCGGCATGGGCACGGCCTTTTCATCCTCGCTTTTGGGTTTGGCGGGGTCGTTGATTATTGGGCTGTTGGAACTTTTTGCCGGACATGGTCAAAACCGATTTTTCCGCGAATTAGAGGAATGGCTGTCCTCGATCACGCATATTGGGGTGGCAGGTGGCGGTGACGGCGATGGCGATTTGTCGCCTGCGGTTTCTATGCTGGCCGAATTGTCGCAAACCTTGGGCAAGTTGACAAAATCTGTGGATGCCTTGGCGCAAACAGCGTCGGCAAATGTGGAAGGGGCGGGCTTGGACGCCGAGGCGCGGATGCGGCTGCGTTCGATTGATGTGCAATTGCTGAAGATTTTGGAAGAAATGGCGGCAGGACGGCAAGAGGCCACAGCCGCCTTGACGGCCAGCATCACGGCCGCCTTGCGCGCGCGCGATACGGGCGGGCAGAGCTGATCATGGCCCTGCGGCGCAAGCGTGACAGCTCGATCATTTGGCCCGGCTTTGTGGATGCGGTCACCACGCTGTTGATGGTGCTGATGTTTGTGCTGACGATTTTCACGGTGATGCAATCGGTTCTGCGCGACACGATCACAACGCAAGACACAAAACTAAGCGCCCTGTCCGCCCAAGTCAGCGATTTGGCTGATGCTTTGGGGCTGGAACAACGCCGCGCCGATGAGTTGGAGGCAGAAATTGGCGGTCTGTCGTCGGATTTGGATGCCGCGCGCAGCCGCGAAACCGCGCAATCAGAACTCATTGCCACACTCAACAGCACTTTGGCGCAAAAAGAGGCGGCATTAAGCGAGGCCAGCGGCAAAATTGCCTCCTTCGAAGCCCAGCTTGCGGGCCTTTTGTCACAGCGCGGTGCGCTAGAGGCTGAACGCGATGCCGCCGCCGAGGCGGCCCGTCTGGCCGCAGCGCGCCGTGCCGCCTTAGAGGCGTTGCTGGGTGAATTGAAGAATGCGGCCGGTGAAGTGGCGCTAGACGATAACGAAGCCGCGCGGCTGGCTGATGCGGCGGCATTGGACATGCTGCGCGAAAAGCTGAAAAATGCCGATGACGAAATCACAGCGATGACGCTAAACCTAGAGGCAGAGCGCAAGCGTGCCGAAGAAACCTTGACGCTTTTGGCGGCGGCGGCAGAGGCGGCGGCAAAATTGCCCAGCGAAAGCGCGCGCAAAGACGCGCTGATGGCGGCTGCCGAAGCTGCTTTGACGGCCGAGCAATCGCGCGCCTTGGCCGCCGAGCGCAAATTGGCGCTGCTTAATCAGCAAATCACCGCCCTGCGCAGCCAGCTTGGGCAATTGCAGGCGATGCTGGATATATCGGCCCAGGCAGATGCCGACAAAAACGTGCAAATCTCGGCGCTGGGCAGTCAGTTGAACGCGGCCCTGGCGCGGGTGGCCAGCGAAGAAAAACGCCGCGCCGCCTTGGAGGAGGCGGAGCGCAAGCGCTTAGAGGCAGAAAATCAAGATCTTGCGAAATTCCGCTCTGATTTCTTTGCCCAGTTGTCAACGTTGTTGGCGGGGCGCGAAGGTGTGCGGGTGGTGGGGGACCGGTTTGTGTTCTCGTCCGAGGTGCTGTTCACCGCAGGTTCGGCAGAATTGGCCCCAGAGGGGCGCGCGCAAATCGCGGGTGTGGTTGATATTTTGAACGAGGTTGCGGGCCAAATACCGCCCACGATTGATTGGATCATTCGCGTGGATGGCCATACCGATAATGTGCCGATCACCGGCGCTATTTTTGGCGATAATTGGGAATTGTCACAGGCGCGGGCGCTGTCGGTGGTGCGCTTTATGCAAAGCGAATTGGGCTTTGACCCCGCGCGGATGGCGGCCACGGGCTTTGGCGAATATCGCCCCGTGGCGCCCCAAAACACTTCAGAAGGGCGGGCCCAAAATCGCCGTATCGAATTGAAATTGACCGAACGTTAGGGCGCGATGACCAGATCAATCTTGCGCCTGTCCAGTGTCCGCCCATGGCGAATCAGGCTTGCCGTGCCGCTGTAGGTGCCAATGGGCCAGCCTTGGGCAGCCGCTTTGCGCCCCGCCGCGCGAAACACCAGCGCCTGGGTTTTGCCGAGGGTGACGGATTCTTGAAGAACTGGTCCCTTTGGCCCAGCGATGTCGATCATGACAACATCGCCTTGACGCGCGCCAAACATATAGACCCACATTGCCAAGGCAGAGCTGTCGGGCGGCAAGGTGGATGGGCTGCTTAACCCGGCTTTGATCGTGTTGAAGCTGGGTATGTCAATGGCAAAACCCGCGCCGATGATGCCGCCCGCCGCATAGGGAATCATGGGTTGCCAAAGATCATCCCGCGCGCTAGGGGCCGCTGCTGATTGGCAGGCTTGGGCGGCGCTGGGGGCAAAGGGATCGATGGCGATCCCGTCTTTGCGCAGGGCCAAATGGACATGCGGGAATTCGGCCATGCCCGATTGCCCGATCAAGCCCAAAGGCGTGCCAGCATCGACTGTCTGGCCCACCTGCACCCGCACCGAGCCCATGCGCAAATGGCAATACTGCGACTCCCACCCCGCGCCATGGTCGATCACCACGCCATTGCCACATTCTTTGCCCGCAACTTGTGGCGCGAAATCTTCAATCCCGTCTCGAATGCCTTTGATGGTGCCTGCGGCAACAGCGATGACAGGCACGCCCGCCACCATATCGGCGCGGGTTGGCACGGCGAAATCGGTGCCGTCATGCCCGTCATAGGAGAGGGTGCCACAGGTGAAATCGGCCCAATCTGGCCCTGCCGCATGATCGAAATATTGCTGGATATAGCAGCTTTGGCCCAAAACACAGTCCACGGGCAGGCCCAATTCCAAGGCTGCGCCGACCGCAGGCAGCCAAAGCGCAAATCCCGCGCCAAGCAGGGCGCGGGAAAGGGCCTTGGGTCTGGTCTTTGCGATCATTCCGCCGTCAAAAGCGGCGGCTTTTGCCCCGTGAGGCGTGGCTTGGCGGGCTCTTCATAGGTCAGGTGCAGCGCCCCATCTTTGACGCCCACATGCACCGTGCCGCCTTTGGTCAATTTGCCAAACAACAGCTCTTCGGCCAAAGGTTTCTTGATGTATTCTTGGATCACGCGGCCCAAGGGGCGCGCGCCCATTTTGTCATCATAGCCCTTTTCGCCCAGCCAATCGGCCGCCTCGGCAGAGAGGTCGATATGCACATTGCGGTCCAAAAGCTGGGCCTCAAGTTGCAGCACGAATTTGGTAACCACTTGGTGGATGACCTCGCGGCCCAAGGGCGCAAAAGAGATTACCGCATCCAAGCGATTACGGAATTCGGGGGTAAAGGTGCGCTCTATGGCGGCGGTATCTTCGCCCGTGCGGCGCTCGCGGCCAAAGCCGATGGCCTCTTTCGCCTGTTCCGATGCCCCCGCATTGGATGTCATAATCAAAATGACATTGCGGAAATCTACGGTGCGGCCATTGTGATCGGTCAGCTTGCCGTGATCCATCACCTGCAACAAAATGTTGTAAACATCGGGATGGGCCTTTTCCATCTCGTCCAACAAAAGCACGCAGTGCGGGTGCTGATCGACACCGTCCGTCAACATGCCGCCCTGATCAAAGCCGACATAGCCGGGCGGCGCACCAATCAGGCGCGAGACGGCGTGCTTTTCCATGTATTCGGACATATCAAAGCGCAAAAGTTCGATGGAAAGGGACGAGGCCAGTTGTTTGGCCACTTCGGTTTTGCCCACGCCTGTTGGCCCTGCGAAAAGGTAATTGCCAATGGGCTTTTCAGGTTCGCGCAGCCCCGCCCGGGCCAGTTTGATGGCCGCGCAGAGCGATTCGACGGCCTTATCTTGCCCAAACACCACCCGCTTTAGCGTTTTTTCCAAATCGCGCAGGGTTTCTGCATCGTCTTTTGACACCGACTTTGCGGGGATACGGGCGATTTTGGACACCACCGCCTCGATTTCCTTGATCCCGATCGAGCGGCGGCGTTTGCTTTCGGTCAGCAGGTGCTGGGCTGCGCCCGCCTCGTCGATGACGTCGATGGCGCTGTCGGGCAGCTTGCGGTCGTGGATATAGCGCGCGGCGAGTTCAACCGCGCCTTTGATGGCATCATTGGTGTATTTCAGCGCGTGATGTTCCTCGAACGCGGATTTTAGACCCATCAAAATTTTGATGGCATCTGGCACAGAGGGCTCGTTCACGTCGATTTTCTGGAAACGCCGCGAGAGGGCACGATCCTTTTCGAAATGCTGGCGAAACTCTTTGTAGGTGGTCGAGCCCATGCAGCGCAATTTACCGCCCTGTAGCGCGGGTTTCAGCAGATTGCTGGCATCCATCGCCCCGCCCGAAGTGGCCCCCGCGCCGATGACGGTGTGAATTTCGTCGATGAACAAAATCGCGTCAGGGTGATCTTCCATTTCCTTCATCACGGCCTTAAGCCGTTCTTCGAAATCGCCGCGATAGCGGGTGCCTGCCAAAAGCGCGCCCATATCAAGGCTGTAAATCGTGGCATGGGCCAAAATTTCGGGCGTTTCGCCTTGCACGATTTTGCGCGCCAAACCTTCGGCGATGGCGGTTTTGCCCACGCCCGGATCGCCCACCAGAAGCGGGTTATTTTTACGGCGGCGGCACAAAACCTGAATGCAACGTTCCACTTCGGCATCGCGCCCAATCAGCGGGTCAACATCGCCTTTTTGCGCCTTGACGTTCAAATCCACGCAATATTTCGACAGGGCGGATTCCTTGGCATCCCCCGCCTCGGCCTTGGGGGTTTCTTCATCTGCGCCGATGATCGGGCGCGCCTCGCCAAAGGCGGGATCTTTGGCCACGCCATGCGCGATGAAATTGACCGCATCATAGCGCGTCATGTCTTGTTCTTGCAGGAAGTAGGCTGCATTGCTTTCGCGTTCGGCAAAAATGGCGACCAGCACATTGGCCCCCGTCACCTCGCTGCGGCCCGAAGATTGCACATGGATCGCCGCACGCTGAATGACGCGCTGAAAGGCCGCTGTTGGCACCGCCTCTGATCCATCGACTTCGGTGATAAGGGTGGCAAGATCGTCGTCTATAAAATCGACAAGGGTTTTGCGCAGCGTTGCCAAATCGACCGAGCAGGCCTGCATGACCCGCGCCGCATCGGGTTCATCGATCAGGGCCAGCAGCAGATGTTCCAGCGTGGCAAGTTCATGTTTGCGCGCATTGGCCAAGGCCAGCGCCGCGTGAATTGCCTGTTCCAACGTTGACGAGAATGACGGCACCTTCGTGCTCCTTTGCTGCGGATCGCGGCGGGCGGCGGTGTTTACCCGCCCCCGATTTGATTATGATCACATAGTGTAAAGGATCGTTTTAATTCGGCGCAGTTCAAGCCCTAATTTACCTTGATTTGCGTTTTTTTCGTTAAGGCGGCTGAAATATGATCGATTAGCCGCGAAAGTTGTCTTTCAGCGCCCGCAAGGCGGCAAAGGTTTCGGCGTCGCTGGCCTGCGGGTTGCCGATAAAGGCCTTTAGCTCTGGGGTGCTGGCGCGCAAAAACGGGTTGGTCGCCTTTTCGCCCGATAGGCGCGAGGGCACGGTGGCGCGCCCTTCGGCGCGGGCCTTTTTTACCTTTGCAATGCGCGCCTGTAGCGCGGGGTTGGCCCCGTCAACATGGGCGGCAAAGGCCAGATTGCTGGTGGTATATTCATGGCCCGAACAAATCCAAGTGTCATCGGGCAGGGCGGCTAGTTTTTGTAATGTGCCCCACATTTGTGCGGGGGTTCCTTCGAACAGACGCCCGCAGCCTGCGGCCATCAGACTATCGGCGGTAAAGGCCAGCGTCTCGCCCGCCTCGCCAGCGCCATCGAATACAAAGGCGATGTGTCCGACAGTGTGGCCAGATACGTCCAGCACGCGGCCTTGAAAGGCCCCCACAGCCACGCGGTCGCCTTCGTGCAGCGCCTGTGTCAATGGCGGCAAGCGATGGGCATCTTGCGCGCCGCCCAGCACCGCCGCCCCTGTTGCGGCGACAATCTCGGGCACGCCGTCAATATGGTCGGGGTGGTGATGGGTGATGAAAATCTGGCCAAGTGACCAACCTTTTTGCTGAAGCCGTGCCAAAATTGGGGCGGCTTCGGGCGCGTCGATCAGCGCCGTCTGCCCCGTATCTGGGTCGTGGATCAGATAGGCATAATTGTCGGACAAGCAGGGAATTGTTTCCAAAAGCAAAGGCATGGCTATCTTTCCAAGTTGTGTTTGGCGCCCGCACATATATCTGTCGCATTGGGCCGTCTATGGGTTATGATCGTGACAAGTTTGACGGCAAAGGCCAAGGGCTGAAATGCATCTAGACGTGCTGGATTTGCGGAATTTTTATTATCGCACGCAGCTTGGCCGCGTGGCCCAGCGCGCTATCCGCGATCAGGTCACCAAGATATGGCCGCCGATGGTGGGGCAGGCGGTGGTGGGTTACGGCTTTGCTGCGCCTTTGCTGCGGCCCTATTTGACACAGGCACGGCGCGTGATTGCGCTGATGCCGGGCCCGCAAGGGGTGATGCCATGGCCGGCGGGGATGGATAACGTCTCGGTGCTATGCGACGAGGCGCGCTGGCCGATTGCAACAGGATTTGTGGATCGGCTGGTCTTGATGCATGGGCTGGAGACCGCGACCAACCCCGATGAGGTGATGGAGGAGGCGCATCGCAGCCTTGGCCCCGGGGGGCGGCTTTTGGCGATTGTGCCAAACCGCGCGGGGTTGTGGACGCGCGGCGATAGCACTCCCTTTGGCCATGGCCGCCCCTATTCGGGCCGTCAATTGGAGGCGCAGCTAAAACGCCACGGCTTTACCCCCGAACATGGGCAAACAACCTTGTTCGCGCCGCCTTCGGCCAGCAAATTCTGGCTGCAAACCGCCGGTTTCTGGGAAGGCTTTGGCCGCGCCCTGCCTTGGCTGGCGGGTGGGGTGCTGATGATTGAGGCCAGTAAACAGGTCTATGCCCCCAGGCGCGGCGGGCTTGGCGCGGCGGTGCGCCGCCCTTTGCGCGTGCT
>CAXNIF010000008.1:0-12545 GCA_964202345.1 Cypionkella sp. | reverse complement strand
ATGGTCAGCAAGACCGAGGCGCGCAAGCGGCCTTGGCGCGCGCCTTCGCCCAGCTTGACGGTGTAGCCCGCGATCACGCCTGTGGTTTCCAGCCGTTCTAGCCGCGCCTGAATGGTTGATCGCGCCACCTTTAATTTGCGCGCCAGCGTGGCCACAGAAATGCGCGCATCCGCCCCCAGATGGGCCAAAATGCCATTGTCCAAATCATCCATGGTGTCACCTTGCAAATTGTAGCGCCATTTCGGCATTATAACGATAATTCGCACCATTTATATAGTTTTGTTCGGTGAAATTGTGCCCCATATGCGGCATTCTGAAAAGACAGGAAAAGGGCGGCTCATACGCACCTGGCCGAGGTAGAACAACCGCGCTGGGGCCGCTTTGCGCACCAGCTTTCTATTGGCAGAAAGGATGCGCCGATGGGACTGTCCAAGACGATCTATACCAACCCCAAAGAGTATTTGCGCGCCGATGCGCCCGAAAATCCCGTGCTGTTTTTTGCGCCCTCGGCGGTGCAGGCGGCGGGACGGCGCTTTTTATCGGGTTTCCCCGGTCTGGTCACCTATGCGGTGAAGGCAAACCCTTCGGAAGAAATGATTGAAAATCTGGTGACGGCGGGCGTGCAAGGTTTTGACTGTGCATCGCCGTTCGAGATTGCGATGATCCGCCGCTTGGCGCCAGACGCGGCGATTCACTATCACAATCCTGTGCGATCCTTGCGCGAGATTGAATTTGCCCGCGATCACAAGGTGACGGTTTACTCGGTTGATTCGCAGTCGGAATTGGACAAGTTGATTGCCCATATTCCCACCCAAATTGACGGGCAGCGCGTGGAAATTTCGGTGCGATTCAAATTGCCGGTGCAAGGCGCGGCCTACAACTTTGGGGCAAAATTTGGGGCCACGTCGGAATTGGCCGCGCGTTTGCTGCGCGCTGTGGCAGCGGCAGGCTATATGCCTTCGCTGACCTTTCACGGCGGCACGCAATGCAACGATCCCCAGGTTTGGGCAGCCTATATCCGCGAGGCTGCGGTGATTGCCCGTGCGGCCGGTGTGAAAATCGCGCGGCTGAATGTGGGCGGCGGTTTTCCCAGCCACCGCGATAGCGGCGTAAACCCAGATTATGACGCTATTTTCCGCGTGATTGGCGACACGGCGCGCGCGGCTTTTGGCGGTGATCTGCCCGCTTTGGTCTGCGAGCCGGGCCGCGCGCTGTGCGGCGATGCCTTTGCCTTGGTGGCGCGGGTGAAATCGGTGCGTGACGATGCCCATGTGTTCTTGAATGATGGGCTTTATGGGTCGATGTTCGAATTTGGCCAAATCGGCGTGATTGATCGGATCATGGTCTTAGCGCCAGATTTGACCGCGCGCACGGGGGAAAACGTGCCGCGCATCACCTTTGGCCCCACATGCGATTCGGTTGATCGTTTGCCAGGCGAGGTGAGTTACCCCGCCGATATGGCCGAAGGGGATTATGTTTTGTTCCAAGGCATGGGCAGTTATTCCACGGTCACCAACACACGCTTTAACGGGTTTGGTGAGTTGGGGATGGTGACGGTTTTGTCCCTGACGTAAGGGCCAAGTCTGCCTTGGTTTATCGATTGGTAAAATGCCCCCGCACTGGGGGCATTTTTTTTACCGCGCTTGGCGCGCGTCTTGATCTGTGCGTTAACCTTGTATTGAAAGAGGGGCTGCACAATTGCCCCACCGCGCAACACAGAAAAAAGAAAGGTGTGGCCCATGTCTGTGATCGAACGCGCCAAGCGGTGGTGGAACGGCTATGTCACGGTCGAGACATCTGCCGCCGATATTCCCCTTGGGGCGCAGCGCGGCCAAGCCGATCATATCATCATCTTGGATGGCACCCTATCGACGCTAGAACCCGGCCAAGAGGGCAATGCTGGACTGCTGTATAAATTGCTCACCTCGGGCGAGGCGCGATTTCGCCATAATGTCTATTACGAGCCGGGCCAGCAGTGGGAGGGCTGGCGCAATGGCATAAAATTGATCGAAGGGCGGGGGATCAATCCGCAAATTTTGCGCGCCTATGGTTGGTTGGCCAGCCATTACCATCCGGGGGATCGCATTTTTCTTTTTGGGTTTTCGCGCGGGGCCTATGCGGTGCGGGCCTTGGCGGGGATGGTTGGGCGTGTGGGGCTCTTGCGCCGCGAAGAAGCAACGCAGCGTGCGGTCAATCTGGCCTTTCGCCATTATATGCGCGGCGCCGTCCATCCCGCAGCGCGTGACTTTCACCGCCTTTACTGCCATGATCAAACCCGTATTCGCATGGTTGGCGTGTGGGACACGGTCAAAGCGCTGGGCATTCACGTGCCGATTTTGTGGCGATTTGTATCTAAGCCATTTGAGTTTCGCGATCATTATCTGGGGCGGCATGTTGATGCGGGCTTTCACGCCTTGGCGCTTCACGAGACGCGCGCGGCTTTTCGTCCAGAACTTTGGGCCAGCCGCGACGATGACGATCAAATATTGCAGCAGGTTTGGTTTGCAGGTGCCCATGGGGATATTGGCGGCAATATTGGCCGCTTTCAGCAATGCCGGCCGCTTGCGAATATTCCGCTGGTCTGGATGATAGAGCGGGCCCAAGACATGGGCCTATTGCTGCCCCCCGATTGGCGACAGGCGATGATTTGTGATGTCAACGCGCCGATGGTCGGCACTTGGCGCGGCTTTGGTCTTTGGTTTATTTCCCGCAGGCGGCGCGACACGCTGCGCGAGCGGTCGGAATCGCTGCATCCCAGCCTTGCCCAACGGCGGGCACATCACTGGTGGGAATTTTAGCCCCAAGGCGGCGCGGCTAGGCTTTGGCCAGCAGCGCCTCGATTTCGGCGCGGCGCGGCATCGAGGCGGCGGCCCCCGCTCGCGTGACCGAAATGCCCGCCAGCGCGCATCCAAATCGCAGCGCCGATTCGATCTCGCGCCCTTCGGCCAAGGCCACCGCCAAACCGCCATTGAAAGCATCCCCCGCGCCCGTGGTTTCCACAAGGGGGCCCGCATAAAAGGCTGGGACATGCAGCGCGCCTTTGCCTGCGCTGTATAAAACACCCTTATCGCCCAAAGTCAGCACCGCCGCGCCGACCCCCCGCGCCAGCAGCGCCGCAGCCGCCGCTTCGGCACTGGCCCGATCTGTGACGGAAATACCTGTCAAAGCTTCGGCTTCGGTTTCATTGGGGGTGATCAGATCACAAAGCGAGAGCAGCTCATTGCTCAGCGCCGCGGCAGGTGCTGGGTTTAAAATGGTCATAACGCCGTGCTTTCGCGCCAAGGCCAGGCCCGCTTGGGCGGCGGGCATCGGCTGCTCTAGCTGGGTCATGAAAATACCGGCCGCCGCGATGGCCGCGCTTTGGGCTGCGACATCCTGTGGTAAAATGCGCCCTGCGGCGCCCGGCGACACGATGATGGCATTATCACCGCTGGCCTCATCCACAAAGATCATCGCAGCCCCTGTATAGCTGTCTGTATCTTCATAGACCAAGGCTTGCACGCCCGCCTCTGTCCAAACCTGATGGGCCATTTTGGCGAATTCATCGCGCCCAAGCCGTGTGATGAAACGCACATCGCCCCCCGCGCGCGCTGCCGCAACGGCTTGGTTTGATCCTTTGCCCCCAGGTCCCAGCGCAAAGCCGCTGCCCAAGATGGTTTCGCCCATGCGCGGCATGCGCGCCGCGCGATAGGTGGCGTCGGCCACAAAAATCCCCAAAACGACGATTGATTTCATGTGCCTATCCTTTTGGGCCTATCACGCCCTTGCGCAGCATGATGCAGCCATAAAACCGCATCTCGCCCGTTTGCACTACGGCAAAGGCTTGGGCGGCCAAATCGTAAAAGGCGAATCGCTCTACCCCGATCATGGGGCGGGGGCGGCCCTCGGCGGCGTTAATGACGGCTTGCACCTCGGCTTGGGGGGGAGGGATGTCATCGGGCGCGCCCACAACTTGCATCCGCGCCGCGAAATCATCCACAAATGTGTCAAGCGGCATTAGGGTTAAAATCGCCTCTGTGGCCTGTGCCACGGTCAGATTATCCATCCGCAAAGGGTGGCCCAATACTGTTTGCTGCGCGATGCTTTGCGTGGGAAAATTGCTGTCCACCAAGATCAGCATATCGCCATGGCCCATCATCGCCAATGTATGCAGCACATCCGGCGGCAAACGCGCATCAATTCCTTTGAGCATTTTTAGATTCTCCCTGACTTGGTCGCTAGGTGACAGGGTTTTTCGCACCGCGTCAAGCGCCGCCTAGGGCAGGGGAAGATAGGCACCATCACGATAGGCCAAAGCGCCTGCGCCTTGCGTTTCGATCAAAGCGGTGATGCGCCCGATCACAACGGTATGTGTGGCGAAATCGCTGAGATTTTCAACCACAACTGCGCAAGCCAAGGGCGCGCCAACCAGCAGGCGGGCCCGATCATGCAGCGCCCATTGCGCCCCGACAAAACGCGCCGCGCCGCGCCGCCCATCGGTGCCTGAAAAGGCCGTCGCCACCCCCGCCTGTGCCGCGCCCAAGAGTTGCCAGCCAAGCATCGCGCCAATCGCAAGCCCCGGATGCGCCGAGGCCGAGCGGTTGATGCAAGCAATCATCATTGGGGGCTGCGTGGACAGCGCATTGGCCGAGGTCAGGGTGATGCCGCTCCACTCTCCGTCTGGCATGGCCAAGGTGATGACCGAAACTTGGGCCACCGCGCCGCGCAGGGCGGTGCGAAAGGCGTCGCTGCTGGGAAGTGTTGACGCGGTCAAGGATGGTGCGGGATCATTTGGGGCAGTTGTGGCCATTTTGGGTCAATCATTTAAGGAGTTCACCACGACATAGGGCACCATGCCGTTAAGGCAAAGCCCCCAGTGCCAATTTTGCCGTTTGATGTTGCGATGGCGGGCATTTGCCAAGCGCCTGGCGCAGGGGCTATTTGCCCCTTTTCCCTTTGGGCCAGATGTGGCAAAAGCAAGCCTGATGGAGACCACTGCAAAGGATGATCACCCGATGACAGATTTCGCCGCCCGCCGTGTCATGATGGTCGACACCCAAGTGCGCCCGTCAGATGTCACCAAATTTCCGATCATCGCCGCCATGTTGACCATCCCGCGCGAAGCTTTCGTGCCGACTCAGTTTCGCGAAACGGCTTATGTGGGCGAACCGATTGCTTTGGGCGGCGGGCGTGTGATGCTGGACGCGCGTGTTTTGGCCAAACTGCTGGACGCGCTCAATATTTTGCCAACGGAAATGGTTTTGGATATTGGCTGCGGTCTTGGCTATTCAGCGGCGGTTGTTTCGCGCTTGGCGGATGCTGTGGTCGCAGTGGAAACCGACCCGATGGCGGGTGATGCGCAAACTCGGCTATTGGCGCAATCGATTGACAATGTCGCTGTGATCGCGGGGCCTTTGGCGCAGGGCTGCGCCAAACATGGGCCCTATGATGTTGTCATCATCCAAGGCGGCGTCGAGATGATTTCCCCCGAAATTCAAAAGCAAATCAAAGACGGGGGCCGTATCGCGGCTGTTTTTATGGATGGCCCTCTTGGCGTGGCAAAGATTGGGTATAAATCTGGCAAAGAGATGAGCTGGCGTTCTGTTTTTGATGCGTCTTTGCCCGTATTAGCAGACTTTGTCGTCAAAAAAGATTTCGCGCTTTAGCTGCATCTGATTTTTACATTTTGGGCTATTTTGCCCGCACAACAGGCGCTTGGGCGCAGGGGAATATAGAAAATGCGTAAGTTCATCGCCGCAGTCGCGCTTGGATTCACTTTGACCGCGCCTTCAATGGCACCGGCGGAAAGTCTTGCTGATGCGCTGATCGCCGCCTATAAAACGTCGAATTTGCTGGCGCAAAACCAAGCCGTGTTGCGCGCCGCGGACGAAGATGCAGGGGCGGCTTTTGCGCGGTTGCTGCCGGTTTTGCGCTATACCGCCAGCAAATCCATCACCCAAACAAGTGCAAAGCCCGGCGTCGATGTCGAGAGCGAAAGCCAGACCTTGTCGGCAAGTTTGCTGCTTTATGGCGGCGGCGCGGGGCGTCATGCTGTGTCGCTGGCACGCGAGGCGGTTTTGGCTGCGCGCGCGGGTTTGATCAATGTCGAGCAGCAGATTTTGCTGGATGCCGTCAGCGCCTATGTTGATTTTGGGCTGAAATCAGAAATCGTGGCGCTGCGCGAATCCAATACGCGCCTGATCACCAAACAATTGCGCGCAGCAAAAGACAGGTTTGATGTGGGTGAGGTCACGCTGACGGATGTTTCTTTGGCCGAGGCCCGCTTGGCGGCCGCCAGTGCCGCGCTGGCCGCCGCGCAAGGCGAATTGCTGATCGCGCGTGAGACCTATCGCACCGCCATTGGGTCATATCCTTCGACGCAAAGTGCTTTGCCCAAAATGCCCGAATTGCCAAAAACAATCGAAGAGGCGCGCGCTATCGCGCAAACAAGTCATCCCGCGATGACGCAAGCGCAATCGCAACTTCGCATTGCTGATCTACAGGTCAAAATCGCCAAGGCAGGGTTTGGCCCATCGCTTTCGGCGCAGATCAGCCAATCCATAGATGAGGATGACGACGAAACGACGTTGGGTTCGCTGCAATTGAGCCAAACGCTATATGCGGGGGGCGGGGCCGCCTCTGGGCTGCGCAAAGCCTTTGCGCAAAAGGAACAGGCCCAATCTGGCATGTTGATCACAGCGCAAACGGTGCATGAAAACATGGGCCGCGCATGGGCTGGGCTGATGGTGGCCAATGCCTCTGTGCGCGCGGGCGCAGCACAGGTTGTCGCGGCACAAAAGGCCTTTGATGGCGTCAGCGAAGAGGCGAATTTGGGCGCGCGCACCACGTTGGATGTGCTGAACTCTGAGCAGGAGTTGCTGAGCGCACGGGCGGGCAAACTGGAAGCTGAGGCGAACCGCTATATTGGCGCCTATCGGATATTGGCGGCGATGGGGCAGTTGACGGCTGAAAAACTGAACCTTGGCATCCCAACCTATGACGTTGAGGCCTATTTCAACGCGGTCAAGAACGCCCCTCCCATTTGGGTGCGCAGCTCGAAACAAGGTGCCGCCTTGGATCGAATTCTGCCCAAAGAGTGACACCCGCCCCGTTCGGCGATGGCGACAGCCTTGCTGAGATGTGCTTTGGGGCAGGGAAAGGATAATCGTTAATATTTGGCACAGCTATTGGTTGTCACTTGCCAGCGTTCGCGTTAATCTTTTCCGAAATCTTGTGTCGAGGCGAAAATGTCAGAACCGATGAGTGCAAACGAGATCGAGGATGTGCTATCCTCTATTCGTCGTTTGGTATCTCAGGATCTAAATCTGAGCGATCGCGCCAAACTGGCGGCGGTGGCAGATGCGACACGCAAATTGGTCTTATTGCCAGAAAATCGTGTAGAAGTGGGGCCCTTATCCGATCAGGATGCGCCGCAAGTAACCCCAGATACGTCGCGTCGGACCGTGCGCAGGGCAGCATTTCCGCCCGTGGATAGCGTGCTTGCCAATGTCTCCGCGCAGGCGGGTCATCAAGAAGCGGGGGCAGAGCCCGCGCCGCCAGATGATACGCAAGCGCGCGAATCGACGCCAGAGGCAGAGGGGGCGATGCATAACGCGCCCTTGGCAGCGACAGATATGGCCTCCGTTGACGGGCTTCGGGATGCGCATATCGAAGACGCCGTAGCGGCCCATCTGCCCAAAAACACCACGTCTCCCCCCGAGAAGAGCCAAATCGGCCAGCAAATTGGCAAAAGCCGCCCTGGTGGCTTTTTTTCCAGATATGTCAGGAAATCCGCGCTAAGGGCAGATGCAACCGATAAAATGGATCGGCAAGCCCCTTTGATTGAACCTGATACATCCGGTCTGGGTGCGGCGGGCGCAATGCCCGATGCGATTTCGCCAGATCAAACAGGGCATGCTGGGCCAAACCCAGCGAATGGGCCTTTCGCGGATGGTCTGGCCGGGGCGCCAGCCCAAGCGGCAGCCGCGCCGATCGACGAGGGTGTTGAGACAGAGTTATGGATCGAGGAAGAGCAGCTTCGCGCCATGGTGCAAGGCATTTTCCGCGAGGAAATGGCAGGCCCGATGGGAGAGCGGATCACCCGCAATATCCGCAAGCTTGTCCGCGCCGAGGTGGGGCGTCTATTGGCCGCCCAAGAGCTGGAATAAATCACAGGCCCTTATGAAAAAACGCGCCCAAGGGCGCGTTTTTTGTTGTTCTATTGCCAAATTTAGGCAGCTTCGGCTTGTTCCAGCTCGGCAGCATGGCGCCGCTCGCTTTCCTCACGCGACAGCGCAACAGATGTGCGCACGCCCTTGCCAACGAATTCCATCAGCCCTTTTACAACGCGCTCATTCGGGTCTATCCCAGCGCATGACAACACTTCACGCCCATCGCGTGAACGCGCCCAACGGGCAATCTGATCGGGGCCGTTACCGTATTTTTTATCATCAGCGATGGCGTCATCCAATGCGGCCAAAACAACGGCAGCAAACAGTTTGCGCGCGCGCTGGCCTTGTTCAAAGTTGAAAGCGGTGCTGTCAATCGAATCAAACATTGTATCTTCCTTCACTTTCAGGCGACGCCGTAGAGATGCAACCTGCCTTGTGCTTGTAAACGTTTTGTAACGATTCGGCAGTGCGGTTATTGCATGGCTGGTATGCGCAAAATGCATGGCTTGAGCGCCAGCTTACAGCATTTAGTTTGCTTGCAGGCCAGGCCCTCCCCATATATAGGCTAGGCAAAACTTCCTTCAACCTTTTGTAAAGGTTTTATCAAAATGCCCAAGATCAACGGAAATGAGATCAAGCCAGGAACCATCATCGAGCATGACGGGGGGCTTTGGGCATCGGTCAAGGTGAACCATGTCAAGCCCGGCAAAGGCGGCGCATTTGCGCAAGTCGAGCTGAAGAACCTGCGCGATGGGCGCAAGTTGAACGAACGCTTCCGTTCCGAAGATAAGGTCGAGCGTGTCGAGCTGGAGAACAAAGACCAGCAGTTTCTTTATGAAACCGATGGGCGTTTGGTGTTCATGGATGCCGAAACCTTTGAACAAGTGGAAATCGACGCCGAATTGCTGGGCGATCGCCGCCCATTTTTGCAAGACGGCATGACAGCGACAATCAACTATTTTGGTGAAGAAGCGCTAAACGTTTCTTTGCCGCAAAAAGTGCGCTGCAAAGTGGTGGAAACCGAACCCGTGCAGAAAGGGCAAACCGCGACCTCCAGCTATAAGCCTGCGATTTTGGACAATGGCTTGCGCATCATGGTTCCGCCCTTCATCGGCACGGATGAAGATATCATCGTGCACACCGAGCTGATGGAATATTCCGAACGCGCCTAATCTTGCGCCGTTTTGTCCAAGGTCAGGCGGGCCTCTCCTGCTTGCAGAGGCCCTTGGGCCCAATCAAGGCGCAAATGTGCCAGCCCGAACCCGCCGCTTTGCGTATATAGCGTGCCAACAGCGCGCTCGCCTGCCATGACGGGCGTGCCAACGGGCGCAGACCCCGTCACGCGCACCCGCACAAGGCCCTTTTTCAATTCGGTCTTGTGCCGCATCCGGGCGGTGACTTCTTGCCCCACATAGCAGCCCTTGCGAAAGGATACGCCATTTAGGCGATCTAGCCCCGCCTCTAGGATATAGCTGTCATTGGGGATCAATTCGATACCCGATTGCGGGATAACATGGGCCACGCGCAGCGCGTCCCAATCTATCAAAGCCTGTGGCATCTCTGCGCCGTAGTGGCGCCAGCCTAGCGCCGAATGACGCGGATCATTCATCGCCCCTGCGGGCGGCGCATCCACGCCGCAGGTCACCTTGATTGGGGCGGGGGCAAGCTGCACATCGGCGCGCAAGCGATACATATTCAGGCGCTGCACTGTGGCGGCGGCTTGCTGGGCGTCCATATCCAAATAGACCGCCCCGCCTAGCCCGACCACAAACATATCGGCCAGATATTTGCCTTGCGGTGTCAGCAAGGCCGCATAGACAATTCCGTCCTCGGTCAGCCCCGCGACATCATTGCTCAGCAGCCCTTGCAAAAAGCTAAGTCGATCTTGGCCCGCAGCGGAAAAGATCGCGCGCGCGCCTGGCGGCTGGTTGTGTTGGCTTTCTGGGGTGTCCATAGCTGTCAACTTAGGGGGGCGGCAATGTCAATGCAAGCCGCCCACCATAGCGCGCCCTTAACCGCCCAGCTTGGCGATAAAGGCGCGCATCTGTTCAATTTCTGGCCCCTGCGCCTCGATGATGGCTGCCGCCAGCGCCCGCATCTCGGGGTCGGTGCCAAATTGCAATTGGATTTGCGCCATGGCCACGGCACCTTCGTGATGGGCCAACATGGCGCGGGCAAAATCCAGATCAGGGTTGTCCGAATAGGTGATGGCCATGCCCTGATGCATTATGGCATTTGCTGCGTCATAGGCGGCACCCCATGCAGCGCTGTCATGGCCCATAGCGCTATGGTCCATCGCGCCATGGCCCGAATGATCGACCTTGTCTTGTGCCAGTGCGGGTAGGGCTGCAAGCCCGATGGCGAAAAAGAATGTTGCTGTTGTGCTGCGTTGCATGTTTGCCTCCTGTGATGCCTTTGCTTATTGTTGCAGCAGCGCGAAACTGCAATTCACGTTTTTGTCATAAAAACTGGTTTGCTTACCTTCACATTAACGATTGCTCTGGTATAGATGGCACTAAACAATAGTTGGCCATTATGCCCCGCGCAAAACCACTCATCGGGATTATTTCAAATCTGCATCAGATCAACCCGCGCTATGCGGTGCATGGCTCTGGGTTGATGAATGCGCAAGCTGTTTGCGACGTCATGGGCTGTGTGCCGCTGATTATCCCCTCTGACCCTAGCACGGCCTGTGTTCAGGATGTAATGGCCTGCTGCGATGGGTTTTTGCTGACGGGTGGGCAGCCCAATGTGCATCCCGAAGAATATGGCGAAGTGGCGACCCCCGCCCATGGCCAATTTGATCGCGGGCGCGACGCCATTACCTTGCCCTTAATCCGTGCTTGTGTGGAACGGGGCCAGCCCTTTTTGGGTATTTGTCGCGGCTTTCAAGAGGTGAATGTTGCCATGGGCGGCAGTCTATATCCTGAAATCCGCGATTTACCGGGGCGGATGAACCACCGCATGCCCCCCGATGGCACGTTGGAAGAGGTGTTTGCCCTGCGCCACGCCGTTACCTTTACCAAAGGCGGTGTCTTTGCCCGCCTGATGGGCGCAGATGAGGTGATGACCAACACATTGCACGGGCAGGGCATCAAACAGGCAGGCCCGCGCATTGTGATTGACGGCCACGCCCCCGATGGCACGCCCGAAGCGATCTATGTCGCGGGCGGGCGCGGCTTTACCTTGGCGGTGCAGTGGCATCCTGAATATAATGCGGGTCTAGATCCCGTCTCGCGCCCGCTGTTCACGGCCTTTGCCGATGCGGCGCGCGCATGGTCGCAAGGCGTGATTGCGGGCGGCGCAAATCCTCTTTCCTGTGCGAGCTGATCGCGTTAGCATCCCGTAACATCGGGAGAGTTAAGATGAAAAGATCACGCATTAATGACATCATGGCCCATGCGGATGAGATGATCCGCAGCTTTGGCTTTGCTTTGCCGCCCTTTGCCTATTGGACACCAGATCAGTTCAAGGCCAAGCGCGATGTGGCCGCGCGGGTTATTTCGGGGCGCTGCGGCTGGGACATCACCGATTATGGGCAGGGGCGCTTTGACGAGATGGGCCTGTTTTTGTTCACCCTGCGCAACGGCGAATTGGCCGATTTGCAGCGCGGTGGCGGCATGTGCTACGCCGAAAAACTGCTGATCTCGCGCCAAGATCAGCTGTCGCCCATGCACACCCATGCCCTTAAGGCCGAGGATATCATCAATCGTGGCGGGGCCACGCTGGTGGTTGAATTGTTCGGTTCGGACGATCAGGGAAATTTTGCCACAGACAGGGGCGGCATGGTGCGCTGCGATGGCATTGATCGCCCCTATAAGCCGGGCGATAAGCTAAAACTCGCGCCTGGCGAATCTGTCACGCTGATGCCCGGCGATTGGCATGCCTTTTGGGGCGAAGGGGGGGATGTGCTGATTGGCGAGGTTTCGACGGTGAACGATGACTTGACCGACAATATCTTTGTCCAGCCCATTGGCCGCTTTGCCACCATCCAAGAAGATGTGACCCCCAAGCATTTGCTGGTCTCTGATTACGACACGTGGCTGAAATGAAAAAGGGCGGCCCCGCATAGAGGCCGCCCAAATCTTTACTGTTGGTGACAGGTTTTACTTGTCGAAGGCGAATTTGCCCGCGCCGTGCAGATACACAAGCAGCAGGCCACCCGCCATGGCCAGGTTCTTCAGGAACATCACCATCTGGGTTTGGTCCGCAAAATTATTGTGATACAGCGCCGCCGCCACAACCGAGAATCCCGCCAAAGCCAAAGCGGCCCAACGTGCCTTAAATCCAACGATCACGGCCAAACCGCCCAAAACTTCCAAAGCAATCGTTGGCCAAACCAACAATGTGCCGGGCAAGCCGCCCGAAGAAATGTAGCCAGCCGTCCCTGCGGGA
>CAXNIF010000007.1:0-12993 GCA_964202345.1 Cypionkella sp. | reverse complement strand
TCACAAATCGGGGCTACACCTCTAGCCTTTTTTCAGCACGCGGTTGCCCAAAAGCTCGGCGATTTGAACGGCATTCAGCGCCGCACCTTTACGAAGGTTATCGGACACGCACCACAAGTTGATGCCGTTATCAATCGTGCTGTCTTGGCGAATGCGGCTGATATATGTGGCATAATCGCCCACACATTCGATGGGGGTGATATAGCCGCCAGCCTCGCGCTTATCGATCACCATGATGCCGGGGCTTTCGCGCAGAATATCGCGGGCCTCATGCTCATCAAGGAAATCTTCAAACTCGATATTGATTGATTCGGAATGCCCCACAAAAACCGGCACGCGCACACAGGTGGCGGTCACCTTGATGGAAGGATCCAAAATCTTTTTGGTTTCAGCGACCATCTTCCATTCTTCTTTGGTCGAACCGTCATCCAAAAAGACATCAATATGCGGAATCACGTTGAACGCGATTTGCTTGGAAAACTTTTTCGGCGGCACGTTGTCGGTGGGGTTGTAGATGGCTTTGGTTTGATCCCAAAGCTCGTCGATCCCCTCTTTGCCCGCGCCCGAAACCGATTGATAGGTGGACACAACCACCCGCTTGATCCGCGCGCGGTCGTGCAGCGGCTTTAGCGCCACCACCATTTGCGCGGTCGAGCAATTGGGATTGGCGATGATGTTTTTGTTCTTATAGCCCATGATGGCATCAGCGTTCACTTCGGGAACGATCAGTGGCACGGCAGGGTCATAGCGATAGAGGGACGAGTTATCGATCACGATACAGCCCGCCGCCGCCGCCTTTGGGGCGTAGATTTTCGTGGCCTCTGACCCCACGGCGAACAGGGCAATGTCCCAACCCGTGAAATCGAACGTGTCCAGATCACGGGTCTTGACGGTCTTATCCCCAAAGCTGATTTCAGTGCCCAAGGATTTTCGGCTGGCAAGCGCCGCAATTTCATCCACAGGAAACTCGCGCTCGGCGAGGATGTTCAGCATTTCGCGGCCCACGTTACCCGTGGCACCCGCGACAACGACTTTATAGCCCATCGGGGTTCTCCTTTATTGCCCTGACCGTCAGGGACGCCGCGCTTTAGCCTATGTGGCGGCTATGGGAAAGCGGTTTTCGCGAATGGGCAGATGCACCAGCGCCGAAAACGCACCCACGCCCACCCCAATCCACCAAACCAGACCATATCCGCCCGTGATGTCATACATCGCCCCGCCCAGCCAAACTCGGTGGCGATGGGAATCTGAAACACCCCAAAGGACGCGCGGATGGCAAAACCCACCATCAAAATCACGCTTCCCGCAATAAGAATCGGGGAAAAGATAGAGCTCTTGGTCATGCGCTGCCCTGCTGCGCAGGCCAAGCATCTATTTTCGCGATGGCATCCTTGGCCGTGTCCACTATCGCGAAAAGATTCAAATCATCAGGCGAAATGACCCCGGCCTGCGCCAAACCTGACCAATTTATAATGGATTGCCACCAAGCCGCGCCAAACAAGATCACGGGCACCCGCGCCATGCGTTTGGTCTGAATCAGCGTCAAACATTCGAACATTTCATCCAAGGTGCCAAATCCGCCGGGAAAAATACAAACGGCCTGCGCGCGCATCAGAAAATGCATCTTTCGAATGGCGAAATAGTGAAAGTTGAAAGATAGCTCTGGCGTGACGTAGGTATTTGGCGCCTGTTCATGCGGCAGCACAATGTTCAACCCAATCGAGCGGCCGCCCACCTGCGCAGCGCCGCGATTGCCCGCCTCCATCACGCCCGGGCCGCCGCCTGTGCAGATCACGCCCTGCGTGCCGCCCGTTGCCATTGATCGCTGTGTCATCTGCGCCGCGAAAAGCTGGGCCTCATGGTAATAGGGAACCAAAGCCGCCATTTCGGGCGTTTTGGCAGCGCTGACCTGATCCGGAATGCGCGCGCCGCCAAACAGGACGATGGTCGATTTAATGCCAAGCTCGTCCAAGATCATCTCGGGCTTGAGCAGTTCCAGTTGCAACCGCACGGGGCGCAAATCCTCGCGGGTTAAAAAATCTTGATCGGCAAAGGCCAAGCGATAGCTGGGCGCGCGGGTTTGCGGCGTGTCGGGAATACGCTTGGCGCTTGACAGATCTTGACCAGAATCGCGAAACGGGTGGGGGCGGTTGGATTTCATGATGTTCTCAAACTGTTGTGCCAAGGCCTAAGCGATAGCGCCGAAAAATAAAAGCCATGTTTGCGCAGTGGCAAGGCGGTGGATTTTATCCTAAGATCGGCCCATGGATGCGCGCATATTGCATTTTTACTTGCCACCATGGCTGCATGACCGCGTGGCGCGGCCGGCCAGCATTTTTGGCCGCGTCAAACAGGCCGCCGACCTTGCGGGCTGGCAGATGGTATTGCACGGCGAAGATGAGCCCCCCGCGATGGACGGCTATCATCTGCTGTTCAATCGCCCCGTGACGCGGCCGCGCACTTTGGTGCTGCGTAAATGCGGCTTTGATCCGTTTTACCGAATCGAAGCGACCAATGATCGCTGGGATTGGCAGGTGGCCTCCGCCCCCTTTGCCACCGACAAAGGCGGCGAGTGGTTTCGCAAATATTGGCAAGGCGCGCTGTTTCAAGGGTATGAAATATCGAAAGGCGGCTATGCGTTCATGCCCTTGCAAGGCAAGCTGTTGATCCAGCGCCATTTTCAAACGGCCAGCCCCGTGGCGATGATTGAAACCGCGCTTGCCCGCGATACGGCGCGCCCCATTTTGGCCAGTTTGCACCCGCGCGAGAGTTATTCCCCAGACGAAATGGCCGCTTTGGCCGCGCTATCTGCCGCAAGTTCTGGCCGATTTATGGTGTCGCAAAAGCCGTCGATGGAATTGCTGGCAGGCTGTGATTATGTGGTGACGCAAAACTCGACCATGGCGCTGATTGGTATGTTCGCCGAAAAAACCCCCGTTTTGTTTGCTGAGATCGATTTTCACCACCTTGCGGGGTCAGTGCCGCAAATGGGGGTCCAGCGCGCCTATGCCCAGCTGCAAAAGCCGCGCAAATGGGGCAGTTACCTGCATTGGTATTTTAAAGAAAACGCCATCACCGCGCATGAGGATGCAGCCCCTGCGGCGATATTGGCGCGTTTGGCGCAATTGGGCTGGCCCATTGGCCCCAAAACCGAAAAAGCCGCCCCAAGTTAGGGACGGCCTTTGCGGCGGATTTGCGAGGACTTAGATTTCGGAAACGATCCACTGCTCTAGCGCGGCCTTTGGCGCAGCGCCCACTTTGTTGGATACCACTTGGCCGTTCTTGAACATGAACAGGGCAGGGATACCGCGCACGCCCAAAGTGGCGGGGCTGTCGGGATTTTCGTCAACATTCACTTTGACGATTTTTACGCGCCCTGCATATTGCGCGGCCAACTCTTCCAAAGCGGGGCCAATCATACGGCAGGGGCCGCACCATTCGGCCCAGAAATCCACCACAACGGGGATTGGGGACTGGCGCACTTCGGCGTCAAATGTGGCATCGGTCACGGCAACGGTATTGGCACCCATGGCGGGATCTCCTAAAAATGGTGGACGCCTTAGCTAAGCATCTATCTTGCAAGGGTCAAGATATAGAGGATCGGTGAAAGGCTGCCCTCATCATATCGTGATCCAGCGGCATAAGCTGTGCTGTTTTTGTCCAAAGAATGGCCACATCAATCGCCATGTCTGGATAAATCTGTTCCAGCGCAATTAGATAGGCCCCCATCTGGGCCAATAGACCCTCTGGCACCAGATTAGGGTGATCGGGCAGGGTGCGGTTGGTTTTGAAATCTACGGCCAAAACCCGCGTATCCGTGACAATCAAGCGGTCAATCACACCTTGCATGACGCCTTTTTCGGTGGCGGCGGTCAGGGCAACTTCGGCCAGCCCTTGGGCAAACAAATCGGCAAGATGGGGTGCCTGCAAGAGGTGCTGCGCCTCTGGCAACGCGGTGGTCGCGCCATGGCGAGCGGCAAAATCTGTCCAAGCGCTCGGGGGAAGTTGGGGCAGATGTTCCAGCAGAAGATGCACCATCACCCCATAATCCAGCGCATCAGGATCGCCGATATCGTCGCCTGCGATGGTTTTCGCCCCAGACAGGCGCGATGGCGCAAAGGGCTGATCTGGGCGCGCCAAACTTGCCGCTTTGTTTTGCGCCCAAGAGGGAAGGGCAATCTGGCTGCGGGGCGGAGGGGCGTCGGCCAGTGCAAAACTGGGCCATTCGCCAAAAGCATGCCGCCGTCCCCCATTGGGCAAGGACGCGGCCCCTGCCTCCTCGATTCCCTGCGCGACAAGCGCGTGCCATGTTTGCGGCTTAGACACGACACCCGCTGCCGCCACAATCAGCCAAGATTGCGCGCGCGTCAGCGCCACATACAAAAGCCGCAAGCGCTCATCATCGCTGGCCTCGGCGCGGGCAGTTTGTGCGGCGGCGGAAATTGGGGGGCTTTCCTCGGCGGGAAGGCGCCAAATCGGTTCCCCCGTTTCCAGCGTGATGATCTCTGATTGATCGCGCCGCATGCGGTCGGCGGTATCGGGCAGATAGACGATGGGCGCCTCTAGCCCCTTGGCACCATGCACAGTCATCACCCGTATTTGATTGCTCGCACTGTCCACTTGGCGTTTGATTTCAAACTCATCTTCGCCAAGCCATAGCAAGAAACCTGTCAGCGAGGGCACGTCCTCTTGCTCATAGGCCAAAGCCTGTCCCAGCAAGACATCAATACCTTCTTCGGCCTCTGGCCCAAGCCGCGCAATGAGACGCACGCGGCCTTGATGCCGTGTCAGCGCCCGTTCAAGCAGATCATAGGGCCGGGCAAAATCGGCCTGATCGCGCAAATCATTCAACATGGCCAAACTTTCGGCATGCTCTGGCCCGCCGCGCAGACATTCCCATAAATAGCCCACCCGCCCTTGCGCCAAATCATAGAGCTGGGCCTCATCCAGCCCACAAAGTGGCGAGCGCAGCACCGCAGCCAAGGATAAATCATCTTCGGGTGTGTTCAAAAACGCCAGCAACGCGGTTAAGTCGCGCACCGCCATCTCGCCGCCCAATCGCAAGCGATCTGCCCCGGCGATGGGCAGTTGGGCCTGTTTGCATGCCCGAATGATCTGATGAAAAACAGGGCTGCGCCTTTGAACCAAAATCAGCACATCGCTTGGCTGCACGCGGCGCACCCCTTTTTTGGTGGGGATGGGCGCGCCGCTGTCCAAAAGATGTTTGATATCTTGGGCGATGTTTTTTGCCAGCAGCCAAGTTTCGCTGCTGTGGGATTGTTTTGGCGCAACATCGCGCGGATCAATGGCATCCTCGTCTTTGTCGGGTGCGATGGCTGGCCAAATATCCACCCGCCCCGCCATCGAATCGTGAAAGGCCAAATGGGTCACATCATCACCCATCGCGGCGGGAAAACGTTGCCCAAAAATCGAATCGACCACGCGCAAAATTGCGGGCGAAGAGCGAAAGGAATGTTGCAATTCGGCAGGGAAAAAGGGCAGTTGGGCCTGCGAGAATTTGGCTGCAAAATGGGCCCGCTTTTCATCGAAAATCGCGACATCAGCGCCTTGAAAGGAATAGATGGACTGCTTTTTATCCCCGACAACAAATAGCGTGCGCGGTTGATCTTGGGCGCCCACGCCTGCGGTGAATTCTTGTGTTAGCAGTTCAATGACGCGCCATTGCTTGGGGCTGGTATCTTGTGCCTCGTCCACCAAAATGTGATCAATCCCGCCGTCAAGGCGAAACAAGACCCATTGCGCGACAGAGCGGTCTGTCAGCAAATGGATCGTTCTGTCGATCAAGTCGTCAAAATCCAGCAAGCCGCGCATGGATTTGATCTGTTCATATCGGGGCAGAAAATGCGCCGCAAAGCGGTGCAGGGCCGCGGTTTTTTGCGCCGCAAATAGGGCAATACGATGGGCGCGCGCGCTTTGGACGCGCAGCATAAAGGCATCAAGCTGCGCGCCAAGTTCGGGGGGCAATTTGGCGCGCGTTGGCTTGGTTGGAAAGCGATCTATCCGCGCGCCATGCGGGTTTTTTGCATCTGCCCCGTAAAGAAAAACACCTTCCAACTGTTCCATCACGGCGGCATTTTCTGCGCTGATTGAAATTGCGCTAAGTTTTGCGGCGTCTTTTTGGTCATTGCTTGATCCTGCGCGCAAGTAGGGCAAAAGCTGGGCGATTAGCCCGTCCTCGCCGCCGATCAACACGTTTGACAGAAGGCCGCTGTCGGTTTGATCTTTGGGCAAGCCAAACAATCGCCAAATGTCTGGCTTATCGAGGGGCTTGGCAAAGCCATCTGATTGGCCGGCAACAGCCGTCATCAGGCCCAAAAAATCTGGGCCGGTGTGGTATTTGGCCACTTCGGCAATCACATCTGGTGCCAGATGATCGGCCATTTCTTCGATGATGTCTTCGCGCATTTTGCGGGCCGCACGCTCATCCATCTCGCGAAAGGCGGGAGTGACACCTGCCTCTAGGGGAAAGCGGCGCAAGAGGGTGGCACAAAAGCTGTGAATGGTCTGAATGCGCAACCCGCCCGGACTTTCGATAGCTCGGGCAAACAATTGGCGTGCATGGGACAAGGCCGCGCTGCTTAGCGGCCCATCATCGCCCAAAACATGCAGCGCCGCTTGTAAATCTGGCGTGGACATCATCGCCCATTTTCCCAGCTCTTCAAAGAGGCGGTTTTGCATCTCGGTGGCGGCGGCTTTGGTATAGGTCAGGCATAAAATATGCTGCGGCGAGACACCTGATAAAAGCAGCCGCGCAACACGGTCGATCAGCACTTTGGTTTTTCCCGATCCTGCATTGGCAGAAAGCCATGTGCTTCGCTGCGGATCGGCAGCGCGATGTTGCGCTTCGGAGGCGGGATCGCGCAGGGTCATAGGCGTTTCCCAACGATAATCGACACAGCGCGATCGCTGGTGTCCCATTCACCAAAGCGCATCACATGATCGTATTCGCTGTTTTTTGCAGAAAAATCCGCGCGCCGCGCCGCATAGCCGATATCGGGCGACATATAGGCTGTGATCAATGTATGCAGCGTTTGCGCCTCTGCCGCGATCAACTCTGGCGTTAGGTCGGTTTCAAGTGCCTTTGTGCCGCGCGATAGAGACAGGTAGCTGATCTTGGCCACATCGGGCGCGCCCAGCGTCGCAAAAGCACCATTTTGCGCCATGACGGCGGTGAAAAGCAGTTGCTTTTTATGCTTGGCCTGTGCGTCTTTGCTTGGCACGGCGCCTGTCTTGTAATCAATCAAATGCAGCCGACCATCAGGCAAAAGATCGATACGATCCGGCGTTGCCGTTACCGTAAAATCTAAATCTGGCACCTGATAGCGACCTTTGTTTTCAATAACTTGGGGCACACCGCCCCATTTTTTATCTTGGGCGAAAAAGAAATCCGCCACATGCATTAACTTTGCCAACCACAAGGCGCGGGCGGCGGGAAAGGCGATATGTTGCGCGAAAACCTGCGTTGCTAGGGCGTGCAAACGCGCCCGCGCGGAGCCGCTGCTTTCGTTTTCGGGCCGTGATTTAACAAATTGTTCTAAAATAAGATGCACCGCAGTGCCCTGATCGCGCGAATCAGCCGAGGCGCGCATCGGGGCAAGGCGGCGCAACCCAAGGATATAGCGGGCATACACGTGATAAGGGTTCAAAATCAAATATTCCATCGCCGTCACAGGCAATTCGCGCGGGCGCGCCGATATGGGCGGCACGGGGGCAGGGCGCGGGCTGGGTTGCAGCGCGGGAAGGCGGATCATTTCGGGGCTGGGCTGATCGATGCAACGGGCCAAATCCAGCCAAAATTTGCCGCGCGTCGTCATTTCTTCAAGGGCTTTTGGCCCGAATTGGTTGGGCAGGCCTTTGGTCAGATTTTTCAATCTGTTTAGCCAGCGCGATGGAATCGTCTCGCTATCGGCATTGCGCAGCGCCCTTGTAAGAACCACTTTTGGCGCGCCGATGGCCTGTTGAAAATCATGCGCCGCAAGGCCAATTTGGCGATCAGGCAACAAGAGGCCCGCGCTGGCCCGCATTTTGCGGTTTAGCCATGGGTCAGGCGCTGGCGCCTTGGGCCAAATCCCTTCGTTCAGGCCGCCCAAGATCACCAAATCGCAGCCCTGAACCCGTGCCTCGATCGTGCCCCAAATTAGAATATTTGGATGGGAAATCTGTGGCTCGCGCAGGGTTTGAGATTGGAGGAGGGTTTCGAACAAATGGCGATAATCTTGCGCTGTCATCGGGCTTGCGGCGCTTGCGGCATCGCCCAGCTCGACCAGTAGTTTATGCGCGGCGATACCCGCCTCGCCTTGCCAAAGCGCGCCTGATCCTGGGCCCTCTCCCCCTTGGGCAAGCTGCTGGGACACATCAATATGTGCGGCAATATGTGCATTCAAATCGCGGGGTTCCCAATCGCTTTTGGCATCAAAAACCCCGCGCAAAGCCGCTGCCCATTCTACCACGCCCGAAAAGCTGCGCGCCTTGGCCCAAGAGGTGAGGCTTGCATGGTCGGGAAAGGCGGGGCCATAGCGCCGCAGGTGCAATTCCAACTCGCGGGTGAACATCAAATGCGCGCCCCGCTCTGCGCCCGAAAAGCTGAGCGGGTGCTTGAGCAAAGTGAGCAGCCTGTCTTTTGACAAGGGCTCGACCCGCAAAGCGGCGGTATGGCGCAAGAATCGCCCTGCCGCCGACAGGGCCAGCGGTCTGCCGGCAGAATCGTCTGGCAGGATTCCAAAACGATCCAGCGCCGCCGTCACTTGCCGCGATAAATTGCGATCCGGCGTGATCAGCGCAGCCTTGATCCCATCCTCGGCCGCCTTTCGCAGAACCAAGGCAATGGCCAGGGCTTCGGCGCGCGCGCTGGGTGCTTCGATCAAGGTCAAGTCTGCTGTGGCAGGGCGCAGATCGGGCAGGCTTGGCCCATCGCGCAGCCATTGATCTGTCACGGGTGCGGGCCGCAGGGCCAAGGACACCAACCTGTTGTGATCGGGGGCGGGGGCGGGGGTGTTATGCCAAAGCGTGACATCCCTAAATCCAATCGCGAGGCGATTCATCAGGCTGGAAAAGCGGTATTGTGGATGGTCTTCGCTGGTCAAAGCATCATCCATATGCTGCCAGACCGTTTGGGGCAGGTCAAAATCAAAGCCAGGCAAAATGACAGCGCCTTGCGGCAAGGACAGAACTGTTTGCATAAATTCTGCCGTTACTTTGCGCGATCCTGTTGTTCCCGCGATCAAGATGGGGTCTTGGGGCGGGTTGGCCGCCCAAAGATCGGCCAGCATTTTGGCCGCAAGCCGCTGGCGGGCACCGGCGCCTTGTCCTTGGGCAAAGAGCGGCGCGACAATGTTTAAAAACGCTTGGGCGCGCGCCCAATGCGCCGAATGGCCTGACACGTCCAGCCGTCCTACGGCCTGAGGAGAGACATCCTCGCTTTGCATTTCGTCCAGCAAGGCCGATAGCGACAGCGCCAGATCATATACCGCAGATCTTGGCGCTAAATCAGGCTGCGCGCGCAAAAGCCCTTCGATCAAAGTGGCAAGTTGCAAGTGCTGGCGCAAGGGAGATTCGGCGACAGGGAGCGCAAGGCGCGGGTCCTGATCCAACTGGGTGATCAGCCGCAGCTTGGGCAAAAATGCCGCCCCGTTTGCGGCAAAAATCTGTTTTATCCGCGTTTGCATTCGCGCTGTATTCACATAGAGGGTGACCCGCGCCATGGATTGCGCAGATTGACCTGCCAGCCGCGCCTGCAATCCTGCCACCAAAGCGGCAGGAAAATCGCATCCCGCTGGCAGGGCGAATACCCGCCCTGTTTTGGCATCAAACATTCAACACCCTTTCGGCGACCAAAATACCCTGCGGCGTGCCCACATCGCACCAGCCGCCTTGATGCATCATGCCATAAGCGCGGCCCGCGGCGATAGCTTTGTCCCAAACCTTGCCCAAAGAAAATGCCGTCTCGTGAAAGCTGTCCAGAAGCGCGGGCTTAATGATTTGCGCGCCAAGGTATATCGGCGCCTCTAGCCCCTTGGCCCGCGTGATACGCCCATCCTTGGCCAAGAAAAAATCGCCCAAGCCGCTGTGACCATGGGCTTTTTGGCGCGCAGTCAAAAGCAAAAGCGCGTCCATCTTGCTGGCATCCCAAGCACAGATCAATTGCGTCAACGGGTTTTGCCCCGTCCAGACCGCATCGGAATTCATCAGCAAGACGGGGCCATGCCCCAGCAAAGGCAAGGCGGCGCGCAGCCCGCCCGCTGTTTCCAGAATATTTGGCTTCTCCCATGAAAAGAGAACATCTTGCCCGGCCAAATGCGCCGCGATTTGATCGCCCAGATAATGCAAGTTGATCACTATTCGGCTTACCCCTGCCGCGCGCGCCGCATCCAGCGCATGATCAATCAGCGCGCGCCCTGCCACGCGAATTAGGGGCTTTGGCATGTTTTGGGTCAGCGCCCCCATCCGCGTGCCAAAGCCAGCAGCGAAAATCATCAAAGGATAGTTCGGCATTGTGACCTAATTTTCTCCAAAGCCGCTGGCGTCGGTTCTGGCAAGATTTCCCTGCAAGTTTGGGCCAAAGTGGAAAGTGCGGGATGGGCGAGGTTTCGTTGCAAATGCCCCCAAACGCGGGGGATCAAATCCACATAACCTGCCTTGCCGTTTTGCGTGCAAAGTCGGGTGAAAATGCCCAAGATCCGCAAGGCGCGCTGGGCACCAAAGCAGGCATAGCTGGCCAAAAATGCGGCAGGATCTGCCCCCGTTTTTTGTAAAAACAGGGCAATCATCTGGGATTGAGTTTCGGGCCGCACATCGCGCCGCGCGTCTTGCAACAACGAGACCAAATCATAGCAAGGTTGCCCCAATTGCCCCAACTGAAAATCCAACAGACCCACCCGCGCTGCGCCGCTGCGATTTGGCAGGTGCAATAAATTCTCGGCGTGAAAATCGCGCAAGATCAGCACGCGCGGCCCGTCGGCATTTTGGCCAATCGCATCACTCAGGGCGCGATTCAAGGCAAGGCTCTGTGGTGCAGCCCCCATGATTGCAGCTCCCGTGATTGCGGCGCAATAATCGCTGACGACCAGCATAGCAGCATCTGCCCATTCTGGCGCTGATAGGTTCGGCAACCCCTGTGGCGCGGGGCTTGATTGCACCGCACATAATACGTCAACTGCGCCCGCATATAGCGCCAGTTCTTGTTGTGGATTATCGACCAAAAGACGCGCAAAGAGCGCGTCTCCCAAATCTTCCAACAACAAAAGGCCAAGACCCAAATCTTTGGCAAAACAGCGCGGCGGAGATAGGCTAAGGCCGGCCAAGTGATCTGCAATCATCAAAAACTGTGCTGGATCATCGGCGCATCCTTGTGGGGTGTCCATCAAGATTGCACTTCGGCCATTGAAGGCTAAACGCGAATAGCGCCGCGCCGACGCATCGCCTGCCAAAGGGCAGTGCTGCGCCTTGTCCCAACCGGCCGCCGCTAAAAATGCCGCGATCTCGTCCTTGCGCGGGGTCATGGCGAAAATGCCGCGATCAAGTCAGCCCTTAAGGCAGGGCTTGCTCTGGCGATCTGTGCCTGCCGCCCGTCTCCGTGGTGGGATAGGTCAATCGCGATGGATTTCCTGGGGGGATATGCCAACCGATCTGGCCATTCTATCAGGCACAGCTCGCGCCCGATTGCGTCATCAAGGCCCAATTCCGCCACTTCGCCGCTGTCGGCCAGCCGGTATAGGTCTGCGTGCCAAATCTCATAAGCTGTGGTTTGGTAACATTGCACCAAAGTAAAGCTGGGCGAGGGCACTTCGACATCCGCGCCCAAAATCACGCGGATAAACGCGCGCGCAAAGTGGCTTTTCCCCGCGCCAACGGGGCCAGACAGCAGCACTGTATCCCCAGCACCCAAATGTCGGGCAAAGATGGCCGCCATCGCATTCGTGGCGGTATCATTGGCCAAAAACACGCAAAGGGCCGCGCTATCTTGCAAAGCTGACAAAGGAAATTGATCCATGCCGCCAGTTTAACGCGCTGGCCCGCGCAGACAAGCAAGATTGCACAACATCGATCAGCGCGCCGCCGCCGCCTTGCTCACCGTTTTGGGGCTTTGGGCGGTTTTGCCCGATTTTGCGCTGCTGGCCAGGTTAAAGACAATCATTGTAGCGCCCGCCACGATGGGAGAGACGGCACATTTTAACGCACGGCCATCGAGCAGGCGCAATTCTTTTTCCCAGCTTTCGCGGATGCCGATCGTATGAATGAATTCGTCGATCTCGACCCAAAAGGCCGTGGGCGCAGCCAGAGTTTTCCACTGCTCTGTCACGCTGCGAATGGATTCCTCACCCAGCCCAGCGGCGGGGTCATGCCCCCAAAGATCAGCATAGGCGGCGTTGCACCACATCAATTGTCCCGATTGATTAAAGACGACAATCGCATCAGCCAAGTGATCTATCACAGATTGGTTTATTTCTAGATCAGATCGGTAGCGACGCGACCGCTGCGTTTCGGTCGAAATATCTTCGATCATCAGGGCCAATCCACCGTTGGGGTGCGGGCGGCCTGTCACCCGAAAGGTTTGCCCATCGGGCAGTGCCCAGTTTTCTTGAAACAACCCCGAAGCGGCGGCGCGCTCCATCTCGACAATTTGTCGCCGCCAAGTTTTGTAGTCTTTGGGTTCGGGCAAAAGATTGCGATCGCGCATCGCATCCAGCAGAGCCAACAAGCTGGGCTTTCGGGCCAGAAAATCGGCTGCAACCGCGGTCAACTCCACCAAGGCGGGATTGAACATTTGCAACACACGGTCTTTGTCAAACACGGCCAATCCGATGGGCAATTGGGCAAAGGTCTTGGCCAATGTATCCATAAAATGAGCTATGCCCGAAAGTTGGTGACGGCATGATCAGGCGGCTTTGATTTGGTGCTTGATCCCGTCTCGGAATTCAACCCCTTCGATGATTTCTGGCAAGCGATTTTGGCCATCGAGTTTTCGCCATTTTC
>CAXNIF010000006.1:0-14470 GCA_964202345.1 Cypionkella sp. | reverse complement strand
CGATTTTGCTGGCGATGAATATGGCCTGCACCCTCTTTGGCCTAACCCCAGCCGAAGCATTGGCCGGCACCACCCGCCACGCCGCCCGCGCCTTGGGGCTGGACGACTGCGGCGAAATCCGCGCGGGCTTGCGCGCTGATTTGGCGATTTGGGATGCGCAAGACCCTGCGCAACTGTCTTACGGCATCGGGATCAATCCGCTTTCTGCCCGCATTTTTGAAGGTAACCTATGACGCAAGTTCTACACCCCGCCGCGACCAATTTGGCCCAATTGGAAACCCTATTTTGCACAGAGGGGGCGGTGGCGCTTGACGCAGATGCGCGGCCCTCTATCGAGGCTTCGGCCGCGCTGATTGCCCGCGCAGCAGCGGGCGATCAGCCCGCCTATGGGGTGAACACGGGTTTTGGCAAATTGGCATCGGTGCGCATTGCCCCCGCCGATACCGAAACCCTGCAGCGCAATTTGATCTTGTCGCATTGTTGCGGTGTCGGAGAGCCGCTAGAGCCCGCCACCACGCGCCTGATGATGGGGCTAAAGCTGCTCTCGCTGGGGCGCGGCGCTTCGGGGGTGCGCTGGGACATCTGCACGCTGATTGCGGCGATGATGTCGCGCGGCGTTTATCCTGTCATCCCTGTCCAAGGTTCGGTCGGGGCTTCGGGCGATTTGGCGCCCTTGGCCCATATGGCCGCCGTGATGATTGGCGAAGGAGAGGCCCTCTATCACGGCGCGCGGATGGGCGGGGGCGCGGCGCTGGCGGCGGCGGGGCTGACGCCTGTTGTGCTTGGCCCCAAAGAGGGGCTGGCGCTGATTAACGGCACGCAGTTTTCGACGGCGGCGGCGCTGGCGGGGCTGTTTGGGGCATGGGTTTGCGCGCGCGCATCGATGGTGACTTCGGCCTTGGCGCTGGATGCCATCATGGGATCAACCGCGCCGCTGCATCCCGCCATTCACACGCTGCGCGGCCATAGGGGGCAAATCGATGTGGCCCGCGCAATGTCGGCACTGCTGGCGGGCAGCGAGATTCGGCAAAGCCATCTTTTGGGCGATAGCCGCGTGCAAGACCCCTATTGCATCCGCTGTCAGCCGCAAGTCACGGGCGCGGCGGTGGATGTGTTGCGCTTTGCCGCCCGCACCCTCGAGACCGAGGCAAACGCTGTCACCGATAACCCTTTGGTGATTGCACAATCGGGCGAGATCGTATCGGGCGGCAACTTTCATGCCGAACCTGTGGCCTTTGCCGCCGATCAAATTGCGCTGGCGGTGGCGGAAATCGGGGCGATTTCCCAGCGCCGCATTGCGCTGATGGTTGACCCTACTTTGTCGTTTGATTTGCCTCCGTTCCTGACCCCTGAACCGGGATTGAATTCAGGGCTGATGATTGCCGAAGTCACCTCAGCCGCCCTAATGAGCGAGAACAAACATCTTGCCAATCCTTGTAGCACCGACAGCACCCCCACTTCTGCCAATCAAGAAGACCATGTTTCCATGGCCGCCCATGGCGCGCGGCGGCTGAAACGGATGGTCGCCAATTTGGATATGATTTTGGGAATCGAGGCGATTTGCGCCGCCCAGGGCGTGGGCCAGCGCGCGCCCTTGCAAACCGCCGCCCCGCTGCGCGCGGCCATCAACGCGCTGCGCCGCCGTGTCGCACCGCTTGGCCAAGACCGCTATCTTGCCCCCGATTTACAAGCTGCGGCCGAATTGGTGGCCAGCGGCGCTTTGGCCGATGCCGCCGCGGTGGAGCTGGCGCTATGATCGAAACGCGGCAGGGCAACAGCCCCCTTATCCTTGGATTGCCCCACACGGGAACAGATATTCCCCGCGAGTGCAGCGATGGGCTCAATAACATCGGCCTTGCCATGGCCGATACCGATTGGCATATCGATCAGCTTTATGACGGGCTGGTGGATGGGGCCACAACGGTCCGCACCCCCATTCACCGCTATGTGATCGACGTGAACCGCGACCCCAGCGGGGCCAGCCTGTATCCGGGCCAAAACACCACCGGGCTTTGCCCCATCACCGATTTTGACGGGCGGGCAATCTACAAGCCAGGGCAAGAGCCTGACGCCGCCGAAATTGCCCGCCGCACTGCGCTGTATCACGCGCCCTACCACGCGGCGCTGGCAGGCGAAGTGGCGCGCGTGCGGGCGCAGCACGGCTTTGCGATCCTCTATGATTGCCATTCGATCCGCAGCCGAATCCCCTTTCTGTTCGACGGAACCCTGCCCGATTTCAACATCGGCACGAATGACTCCGCCTCTTGCGCCCCTGCAATCGAAGCCTTGGTTCACGCTCGCACCCGCGCCGCTAGAGGCTATTCCAGCGTGCGCAATGGCCGCTTCAAGGGCGGCTGGACAACGCGCCATTATGGCCACCCCGCGCAAGGTGTTCACGCCATCCAAATGGAACTGGCGCAAAGCACCTATCTGGCCGCAGAGGCCGCGCCTTGGCGCTATGACCCCGCCCGCGCCGATGCCCTGCGCAAGCACCTGCGCGCCATCCTTGCCGATTTGCAAAATTGGAGACCACAATGACCGATCCGCGCCACAACAGCCGCATTGTCATGCCGCCCACGGGCAATACGCTGACGGCCAAATCTTGGCAGACCGAGGCGGCGATGCGGATGCTGATGAACAATCTGCACCCTGATGTGGCCGAGAACCCTGCCGAGCTGGTGGTTTACGGCGGCATTGGCCGCGCCGCGCGCACATGGGCGGATTTTGACAGTATTGTTGCCAGCCTAAAGGATTTGGAAGAGGACGAAACTTTGGTGGTGCAATCGGGCAAGCCCATCGCCATCATCAAAACGCACCCCGATGCCCCGCGCGTCCTAATCGCCAATTCCAACCTTGTGCCGCATTGGGCGACTTGGGATCACTTCAACGAACTCGACCGCAAGGGGTTGGCCATGTATGGCCAGATGACGGCGGGGTCTTGGATTTACATCGGCACCCAAGGCATTGTGCAAGGGACCTATGAAACCTTTGTCGAGGCGGGCCGTCAGCACTATGGCGGCAATTTGCAAGGGCACTGGATTTTGACGGGCGGCCTTGGCGGTATGGGCGGCGCGCAGCCCTTGGCGGCTGTTATGGCGGGGGCCTGCTGCTTGGCGGTGGAATGCAGCGAGGCCAGTATCGATTTTCGCCTGCGCACCCGCTATGTCGATGAAAAGACCGATAGCCTTGACGAAGCTTTGGCGATGATTGCGGCATGGACAAAGGCGGGGCAGGCCAAATCGGTGGGGCTTTTGGGCAATGCCGCCGATATCTTCCCCGAACTATACCGCCGCGGCGTGCGGCCCGATATCGTGACTGACCAAACTTCGGCGCATGACCCTTTAAACGGCTATTTGCCCCAAGGCTGGAGCATGGCCGAATGGAAAGCGCGGCGCGAGAGCGACCCCAAAGCCGTAGAACGCGCCGCCCGCGCCAGCATGAAAACCCATGTGGCGGCGATGGTCGATTTTTGGAACGCGGGGGTTCCCACGCTGGATTATGGCAACAACATCCGCCAAGTGGCCCGCGATGAAGGGCTGGAAAATGCCTTTGCCTTTCCCGGTTTTGTGCCAGCCTATATCCGCCCCTTGTTCTGCCGTGGCATTGGCCCCTTTCGCTGGGTGGCGTTGTCGGGGGATCCGCAAGACATCTACAAAACCGACCAAAAGATGAAGGAACTTTTCCCCGAAAACAAACATCTGCATCATTGGTTGGACATGGCGCGCGCGCGTATCGCGTTTCAGGGTCTGCCCGCGCGCATTTGCTGGATTGGTCTGGGGGATCGCCACCGCGCGGGGCTGGCCTTTAACGAGATGGTCGCCAAGGGCGAGCTATCGGCCCCTATTGTCATTGGCCGCGATCATTTAGACAGCGGGTCGGTCGCCTCGCCCAACCGCGAAACCGAAGCCATGCGCGATGGATCGGATGCCGTATCGGATTGGCCCTTGCTCAATGCGCTGGTGAACACCGCCTCTGGGGCCACATGGGTGTCTATCCATCACGGCGGCGGCGTGGGCATGGGGTTTTCCCAACATGCGGGGGTGGTCATTGTTGCCGATGGCACCGAGGCCGCCGCCAAACGGATAGAGCGGGTGCTATGGAACGATCCTGCCAGCGGCGTATGGCGACATGCCGATGCAGGCTATGCCGATGCCGTGGCTTGCGCGCGCGAAAAAGGTCTGCGGTTGCCGCGCATTCTGGGCTCATAAAAAAGGGGGCGGGTTAGGCCCGCCCTCTCGGCTGATTTGTGCTACAGCGGCTGCCAATCCACCCCAGCGGCAGGGATGACGCGCCCGTCCCATTCCACGGCAAAGGGGTTGTAGTTGAACAGATAGCGATGCGTGGCGCTGTCACGCTGGCGCAACCCTTCGGGCAGGGAGGTCGTCTCTAGCCCTGCTTGGCGGCAAAGCTGCGTCAAGATGCGATCCAAGGCGGCAGCATCGGCCCAGCCCGCCAAATAATGCATCTGCCCCGCCTTAATCAGGGCTGGCCAGCCATCGGCGGTGGACTCGATCACCTCGGCGCGGGTTTCCATCTTTTCGCGCCAATGCACAAAAGCGCCGCCTTGCACCAAATCTTCGCGGCAATCGGGCGGCAAGCTTTCGACGCGGGCCACGAGAGCATCCAGATGGGGCAAGTTGGGCGGCAAGGGCACGGGAATGGCAAAATCGGCCGTCTTGCTGTTGCTGCGCGGCCCAATCAGCGACACGCCCTGATACGCCGCCAGCGCCGCCAACAAGGGGCGGGACATGGTCGCAATCCCGGGGGCCAAGACCAGATCATAACCCGAAAGATCCGCGCAACCCGGCGGCAGAATATCAATATTTAGGCCCAGCCGCCGCAAGCCGCGATAAAAGTCAAAGGCCAATCGGAAATAGCTAAAATCGCGCCCTTGGGGCTGCGTCTCCCAAGCCCAAGCCGAGGCATAGTCAAAGACCAAGGCCGTGCGTGCCCGCGCCGTGCCTGCGGCGGGCATAGAGGCCAATTCCTGCGCCACATCGCCCGCTTCGGCATAGGCGGGGGCGGGGGCGGAATCGGGGCGTAGCAAGCCCGCATGCATTTGCTCTTGGGCAAAGGGCGCTTGACGCCAGCGGAAATAGCACACTGCCTCTGCGCCATGGGCAAAAGCTTCGTGCGCCCAAAGCCGCGCCATGCCGGGCAAAGGATCGGGGTTCCAGGGGGCCCAATTCACAGGGCCGGGCTGCTGTTCCATAATCCACCAGCGCCCCTCTGAGGTTGACCCGCCCTGCCGCTGCGCGCCAACGGCGCGATAAAGATCATGGTGAAAGGCCTGAAAATCAGGATCGCCTTGGCGCAAAAAGCGGCGCTTGTGTTCGGGGCTGGCGACCAGCCTGTCGGACAAAAATCCCAAAGGATAGGCATCCCAAGACGCGATATCCAAATCCGCCCCTACGGCAAAGTGATCAAAATCGGTGATTTGCCCCATATAGTTATGCGCGATGGGCGCGGGCGAATGGGCGCGGATGATCTGGGTTTGAAGGCGGTTAAACTCGACCACCATTTGGCTGGCAAAGCGGCGAAAATCCATCACATGGGCGGGGTTCGCCTCGGTGACCGTAAGATTGGGCAGACCCACTTCGTCAAAGCTGGCATATTCCATCGACCAAAAGACATTTCCCCAAGCCCGATTCAGCGCCTGCGGTGATTGGTATTTTTGGGCCAGCCAATGGCGAAAGGCGATTTGCGCTGTGGGGGAATAGGACAAAACGGTGTCATGGCAGGCATATTCATTGTCGGTTTGCCATGCCGCCACATCAGGGTTTGCCCCATAGCGCCGCGCCAGCACTTCGGTGATACGGGCGCATTCGGCGCGGTATCCTGCATGGGCAAAATCATAATGGCGGCGCGAGCCAAATCCGCGGGGGCGGCCCATCGCATCATGGGCCAACATATCGGGATGACGCGTCAGCATCCAGCGCGGCGGCGTGGCTGTGGGCGTGCCCAGCACCACCTTTAGACCCGCGCGGCCCAAGGTGTCTATGGCGCGGTCCAACCAGTCCAATTCGAACTGGCCATAGCTTGGCTCCATCCGCGACCAGGCAAATTCGCCAATGCGCACCCATGTCAGGCCCAGCGCGGCCATGCGCGCGGCGTCCTTGGCCCATTGCGGCTCGTCCCAATGTTCGGGGTAATAGCAAACGCCCAATGTGCGCTTCATAGGATCACCTGATGTTCTGCTTGACCTTTGGCCACATTCTGCGCCGCAAACACCATGCCCGCCTTGGGATAGGCGGCGCGGGCGGCGGCGTCCATACCTTGCTGCGCGCTGGTGCAAAACAGCGTGGTCAGCGCATCGCCGCCAAACGCGGGGCAAGAGGTATGGGGCGCCTCAAAAGCGATATGGCGCAAAAGCTGGCCAGCAGGGTCAAAACAGGCAACCCGCCCCGCACCCCATTGCGCCAGCCACATATTCCCGCCCGCATCCATCACCGCCCCATCTGGGCCAGAGCTTTGATCGCTTAGGTCAAGATAGACTTCGGGCGGGCCCTTGGGCCAACCTTGGCTATCAAGCGCCACGCGCATCACGCGGCCTGTGACTGTATCGGTAAAGCAGCCGCTGCGCCCATCGGGGGCAAAGCAAATGGCGTTGGATATGGTGATATCGCCAAACAGGCGGCGCAGTTCGCCGCGATAATAGCGGTAGATGGCACCTGCCCCTTTTTCGGCCTGCTTGCCCATGGTGCCAATCCAAAAACCGCCCATCGGATCGGCGCGGCCATCGTTTGATCGGGTGACGGCATTTTCGGCCTCTAGCGCGGCAAGATGGCTTTGCGCCCCGGTGGCAAGATCAAACAAGAACAATTGCGTTTCGCTGGCGATCAATAGTTCACGGGCGCTGACCCATCCCGCGGCGGATACCATTTCGTCAAACAGCCAGTCTTGCGGTTGATCCCCTTGGCAAGACATCAGGCGGCGGCCAAGGATATCAAACCAGAAAAGCTGCTTGGCCACAGGGTGCCACAGCGGCCCTTCGCCCAGCTCGCATTTGCGCGCATCAAAAATCATGACCGCGCCTCGCGATAAGCGGCGGTGATGGCGAGGGCGCGGCTGGCCACGTCGCTGGGGGCAAGCCCCGATGCATAAAGCGCCGTGCCCAGACCGAACCCATCCGCACCTGCGGCAATCCATGGGGCAAAATTGCTGGGGCCAGCGCCGCCCACGGCATAGACTTGGGTGCCCTGTGGCAATACCGCGCGGATGGCCTTTAACCCTTCGGGGCCAATCAGCGATCCTGGAAACAACTTAAGCCCGCTGGCCCCCGCCTGCAGCGCGGCAAAGCATTCTGTGGGCGTCATCACACCCGGCCAGCTTTGCATACCCAGCGCGCGGGTCTTGGCGATGACACCTTGATCCACATTGGGCGAGACCACGATTTGCGCGCCCAAATCGGCCAGCTCTTGCACCTGAGCCTGCGTCAAAACAGTGCCGGCGCCAATCTGCGCCATGCTGCCAAATTCGCGGATCATCGCGGCGATGGATTGCATCGGCTGGGGCGAGTTCAGCGGCACTTCGATCATGGTAATGCCCGCCTCGATCAGAACTTGCGCGATGGGCAAAGCCTCATCGGGGGTGATGCCGCGCAAAATGGCAATCAGGGGTAACGCTGTCATTCGGCTGCCTTTTCATAACTGCCTTTTGCAAAACCAAGCCCCGCCAAGGTGCAATCAGAACCGGCAAGGCATTCAGCCTGAACGCTTTGCAAGGCGAGGGCGCGCGCATAAGCGGCGGTCAAGCTGGGGTTGCCCACCAGCGCCACACGATTGCCCAGCCAATAGGCCTTTGCACCCGCCAACTCTGCGCCAATCAGCAGGCCCGAAAGGCGCGCTTTTGCCGCTTGGGGCGACAGGCCCGCGATCAGGCCTTCGGCGCGTAGCCGAAACATCTGCGCCAAAATACGTTCGGGCCGCGCCATGCCGTCGCGCACCCCAATGTCAAAGGCACCATCATCCCAGCCCGTCTGTGCCATGCCCGCCGCCAGAACAGACTGCTTTGACAGCAAAGCAAAAACTTCGCCCGTCATATAGGTTTGAAAGCTGACCACTTCGCCCGCGCTGATTTGGGCCCATTTGCTATGAGTGCCCGGCAAACACAGCGCCCCGTCAAACTGGGGATGCAGCGCCAAGGCCCCTGCGATTTGCGTCTCTTCGCCGCGCATCACATCGGTGGGACTTTCTTGCTTTAATCCAGGCGCGATATGCAGGGAAAAACGATCGTCTTGAACGGGCACGGCCACCATCGTGCCGCGCGGCAACGGCGTGCAAGGCACAGCGCGATAGGGCGCCTCGTGCCAGCCTTGACGGCTGCCCACCATCCCGCAGGCGACAACGGGAATAGTGACACCTGCCCGCAGCCAAGGGGAGATCATCTCAAGCAGCGCAGGTTCAAAGGCATCGCGCGACAGCTTGCTCATGCCTTTGTCCGATTCCGCATGGGCCAGAACGCCGCCCTGCCCCATGGCCCAGCCGCGCAGGTTGGTCGTTCCCCAATCAATGGCGATCCAATCTGGGGTCATCCTGTCACCACAACGCCGCCGTCAACCACCAAGACCTGCCCCGTCATCGCCCGCGACGCTGTCGAGGCCAAAAACAAACAGCCGCCCACGATATCTTGGGGGGCCAGCGCATCGGGCAGGCATTGGCGCTGCAAATGCGCGTCCAAAGATTCGGGCGTGACCCACAGATCCTTTTGCTTTTGGGTCAGCACCCAGCCCGGGGCCAAGGCATTGACGCGAATTCGGTCTGGCCCAAACTCGCGCGCAAGGGTGCGGGTAAGACCCGTGATTCCCGCATTCGCTGTCAGATAAACGGGATAGCCTGCCGCCCCGAACATATAGCTGATCGAAGAAAAGTTAATGATCGCGCCGCGCCCCATCAACTTCATGGCGGGCAGTACGGCTTTGGCGGCGAAGAAATAGCTTTTCAGATTGATGGCGATTGAACTGTCCCAAAAGGCTTCGTCCACGTCCAATGTGCGCTTGCGTTGGTCATTGGCGGCATTATTGACCAAAACCGAAATGGGGCCATGAACAGCGGCGGCCCCGTGCAGCGCCGCCTCTAGCTGGGCCAGATCGGTCAAATCAGCGGCGAAATAGACGGGGCGATGGCCCGTTAACGCCTGCATCTCATCACAAAACGCCGTGCCGTCGCGCCTTTGGCAAAAGGCAACCTTGGCGCCTTGGCGCAAAAAGCCCTCGGTCAAGGCCGCCCCGATGCCCGACCCGCCGCCCGTGATAAACACCGAAGCGCCCCGAAGGTCTGGATAGGTTGGTAAGTCTTGCATCGCGTCTTCCCAAGTTTGAAAATGGCCCTCGCCACCACCCGTTATGCCGCCTTGCGCCCAGAAATCCAAGCCGGCATCCAATCGCCATGCGCCGCGATCAAATCGTCAACCAGCGCGCGAATTTGGCGCAAATCCAGCTCGGCGGCGGTATGCGGATCCAGCATCGCGGCGTGGTAGATATGGTCGCGGTTTTCATCCAGCAGCGCCTGCACCGTCAATTCTTGCACATTCACATTGGTGCGCATCAGCGCAATCAATTGCGGGGGAATATCGTTCACGCAAGTGGGTTGCAGGCCGTTGTCATCGACCAAAACAGGCACTTCGACAGCCGCGCCTTGTGGCAATTGCGGGATATAGCCGCGATTGGGAACATTGCCATAAATCACCGAAGGCGCGCCCGTCAGCACGGAATTCATGATCGTGGCAGCATATTCATTCGAGGGTTTGACCTCTAGCTTGTCGGCCTGCGCATAGGCGGCGGCTTGGCTGGCCCAAGCGGCGATTTGCTCTTCGCAGCGCTGCGGGTATTCGTCCAGCGGAATGCCAAAGCTGTCAATCAAATCAGGGCGATGTGATTTGATGAACCATGGCACATATTCGGCGAAATGCTCGCTGCTTTCGGTGACGAAATGGCCAAAATGGGTCATCACCTCGTAGCGCACCTTATTGGGACAACGCGCGTTCCAATGGCTGGGCTTGGGGATAGACCCCGCGCGGTATCCTGCATTCAACAAAGGGTAAAGGTCGCGGTAACTGCCATCGGGCTGGCGCGCCTCGAGGTTCAGGTAAAAGGCCATGTGATTGATGCCCGCCGCCCGATAGCGAATATCGGCCAGCGGAATATCTAGATCTCGCGCCAATTCAAAGGCGGTGCCTTGCACCGAATGGCATAGGCCCACTTGCTTGATGTCGGGATAGCGCGCGCCCAGCGCCCAAGTATTGATCGCCATAGGATTGACATATTGCAACATCATCGCCTGCGGGCACACCGCGCGCATATCTTCGGCCAATTTCCACAAATGCGGCACTGTGCGCAGACCGCGCATGATGCCGCCAATGCCCAGCGTATCGGCGATGGTCTGGCGCAGCCCGTATGTCTTGGGAATGTCGAAATCGGTCACGGTGCAAGGTTTATAGCCACCGATTTGAAAAGCGACGATCACGAAATCCGCCCCCGCGATGGCGCGGCGCTGATCGGTGTAGGTTTCCACTTTGGCCCCCACGCCCAAACTGGCGACCAGCTTTTTGGCGACCAATTCGCTTTCGGCCAAACGGCGCGAGTCGATATCCATCAAGGCGATGGTGGCCTCGGCCATACTGGGCATTTGCAGCGCATCACCGATAAGGTTTTTCATGAAAACCGTGGAACCTGCGCCGATCAGGGCAATTTTTGTCACTTTACAGCTCCTAGGGTCAGACCAGCGATGAAATGTTTTTGCATGGCGAAAAACATGATGACGGGCGGCAGCGCCGCAAGCACCGAGCCGGCCGATACCAAATGCCACTGGGCAATCCATTGCCCATTTAACGAAGAAAGCCCTGCCGTGATGGGCTGGGTTGTGGCGCTGGTGGTCAGCACACTTGCCCAGAAGAAATCATTCCAAATAAAGGTAAAGACCAGCACCGACAGCGCAGCAATCGCGGGCCGCATCAGGGGCAGAACGACATACCAAAAAATCCGCCATTCGGCCACGCCTTCGACGCGGGCGGCTTCGATCAACTCGAAGGGCAGCGATTTGATGAAATTGCGCATGAACAAGGTGCAAAACCCCGTTTGGAACGCGATATGAAACAGCGCCAGCCCATACCATGTGTTATACATGCCCAGCGAATAGGTCAGATCCCGCACGGGCACCATCAAGATTTGAAACGGCACAAAATTGCCCGCCACGAACAAAAAGAAAATCACCAGATTGGATCGAAACTTATAGATCGCTAGGGCAAACCCCGTCATGCAAGATAGGGCAATGGCCCCAATCACGGTGGGGATCGTCACCCATAAAGAATTGACCATGTATTGGGGGATATTGCTGTCCACCATCAACTGCCAATAATTTTCAAAGGCGATATAGCTGGGGATGCCAAAGTAATTGCCCTGCGCCAAGTCAGAGGCGGGGCGCAATGAGGTCAGCGCCACGCCCAATAGGGGCAGCAGCCACAAGAATAAGGAAACCGGCAGGGCGATTTTATACAGCCGCTGCACCGCGACAGAGGATTGTTCAATGGGACGTGGAAACATAGATCAGCCCTTTCCTAGCGGTCGGTTTCATCGCGCCACATCTTCCAGATGAAGCCCGAGATGAAGATCATCATGATCGCAAACAGCACCACAGCAATGGCCGCCCCATATCCCATCCGATAGCCATATTCCGATAGTGCCTGCTCATACATGAAAAAGGACAGCACGCGCGAACTGCCGAACGGGCCGCCATCGGTCATGATGGAGACCAAATCGAAACTGCGCAGCGCGCCAATCACAGTGACGACAACGGCAATAAAGGTGGCAGGGCGCAACTGCGGCAGCACCACATACCATAGCATCTTCAGCCCCTTTGCCCCATCCAAACGCGCGGCTTCCACTTGATCTGGGGCGACATTGTTCAGCCCCGTCAGATACAAAATCATCACATAGGCAATCTGCGGCCATAGCCCGGCGGCGATAATGCCATAGGTCACCAAATCCGGCTCGGCCAATATTGCAACACCTTTGCCCGTGGCCCATTCGATGATCAAATAAAACAGACCAAAATTCGGGGCATAAAACCATGAAAACATCAGCCCCACGACAACTTGGCTGATGACAAAGGGGAAAAAGAAAAGCGATTTGTAAAGACGCATGCCCCAAACGGTTTGGTTTAGGAAAATGGCGATGAACAGGCCCAAAGGCACGGCCAGCATATACAAGACCAGCCAAATGACATTGTTTTTCAACGAGGTGTAAAAGCTGTCATCGTCAATCAATTCCACATAATTGGCTGTGCCAATCCAGACCGCTTTGCCCAGACCATCCCAATCGAAAAAGGAAATCCACATCGATTGAAAAATTGGAATGATCACATAGACCAGAAACATGGCAGCCCCTGGCGCCAAGAACAGCCACGGCGCAAGGCGGCGTTGGTTCGCTTTCCAATAGGCAGACATGGGGCACCTTTTTGCTAAATCGGGATGCAAAAGCCCAGAGGACATGCCTCTGGGCAAAAGAAAAGGCTGGGCCATCACACTGGCCCAGCCCAAGGGATATCAATAGACTTGCGCGCGCACTTTTTCCAAACGCTCTAGAATCGCGTCTAGGTTTTCAGGGCGCACCAAGAACTCTTGAAAGCCCTCCATGCCGGCCTTTGCCATTTCGGCTGGGGCGTCGCGGTCAAAGAATTGCGCCAAAGCATAGGCATTGGACAGCGATTCAAACCCTGCCGAGATGAACGGATCATCTGCCGCCACCGTCGAGTTTTTGTTGGTAGGCAATTGACCCAAAGCGGCATTCAACTTGGTTTGCGCATCAGCCGAGGCCACGAAAGCCAAGAACTTTTTCGCATCTTCCACATTGGTTGCCCCTGCGGGGATATGGATCGTATCAGTTGGCGCTTCTTCGGCGCGTGGCAGACCGGGGGTGATTTCTGGGAATACCATAAAGCCCAGATTGTCGTTGGTCATGCCACCTTCTTTAAAGGTGCCAACTGCAAAGTTGCCCATGACATAGTTGGCAGCCTTGCCTTGAACCAACAAAGCGGCAGCATCTTGCCAGTCAATCGCCGCGTGATTGGCGGTGGTGTAGGGCTGCAATTTCGCCCATTGCGCAAAGACGTCTTTGACCTTTTGATCGGTCCAAGCGATTTTGCCTGCGGTCAGATCCATGTGCCATTCATAGCCATTGGTGCGCAGCGACAGATAGTCAAAGATACCTGCCAGGGGCCACAATGCCTTGGAACCGGTGGTAACGCAATCGATGCCAGCGGCTGCGAATTTTTCGCAATTGGCCACGAATTCATCCCAGGTTTTTGGCTCTTCCACGCCCGCCGCTTTGTAGGCGTCGCGGTTGAAATAGATGCCCCACTGATAATAGGTGTAGGGGATGCCCCATTTCTTGCCGTCGATGGTCATCGATGCCGCAGCCGAAGCCAGCGCATCATTTAGGCCATTAGCCTCCCAGACATCGGTCACGTCCATAAACTGGCCCGATGTAACAAAGGGAGCCATGCGATTGCCAGCATACCAATTGGCCAAGTCAGGCGCATCGGTTGTCAAAAAGTTGCGAATCGCAGTCTTGTAACCTTCGTGATCGAAGTTGGTCAGTTGCACATCGATATCGGGGTTGGCTGCTTCGAAATCAGCAATCAACGCCTCCATCGCGGCCAGCGGAATTGGATCGTAATCCGCATTATACTTCAGCACGCGCTGTTGCGCCATTGCCGAGCCAGACACCAGAAGTGCAGCGGCTAGTGCCAGCACCCCCTGCTTTAGATGGACCATGGTTTCCTCCCTTTTGGTTCCACTATTTGAAACTAACTCTTGTATATTGAACATTAGTCGCATTAGAGTTACGCTGTCAACAGAAAGGGTGGAGAAATGGCACAAGACGCTGCATCTGACGGCACAGTGGGCAAAGCGCTGGACGTTTTGGACGCCGTTGCAGGCTATGGCCGCCCTGTGCGCTTTACCGAATTGCTGGCAAACAGCACCTATCCACGCGCAACGTTGTATCGGTTTTTGCAAACCCTCACGAATCAAGGCATGCTGGCCTATGACGATGATCGCGGCACCTATAGTCTTGGGATCAGGCTGGTGCGGCTGGCGCATGCCGCTTGGGCAACCTCGTCATTGGCGCCCATCGCGCGCCCACACCTGGACAAACTGGCCCATGAAACTGGCGAGACGATTCACTTGGCACAGATGGATCACGGCCAAGTTCTTTACGTGGACAAACGCAATGCGGCCAAGCCCGTGGAAATGTTTTCCAGCGCCGGCAAGGTTGGCCCCGCCTATTGCACGGGCGTGGGCAAGGCGATTTTGGCCTATCTTGACCCCGCCGCCCAAGACCGGGTGATTGCCCAACAAAGTTTTCATGCCTTTACCGCGCAAACATTGGACAATTCAGAAAAGCTGCGCGACGAGCTTGCCGCCATTCGCGCACGCGGATTTGCCTTTGACCGCGAAGAGCATGAACCCGGAA
>CAXNIF010000005.1:0-15844 GCA_964202345.1 Cypionkella sp. | reverse complement strand
ACGCTCCCATGTTTCTTAAACGTCGCCAAAGACCTGCGCAAACGGTCTGCCTCATCAGGGGTAAACCCCGCGCCAATGATGGCAATCTGCATCGCCTGTTCCTGAAACAGCGGCACGCCCAGCGTTTTGCCCAGCACAGCGCCCAAGGCGTCTGATGGAAAGCTAACCCGCTCTTGCCCATTGCGCCGCCGCAAATAGGGATGCACCATATCCCCCTGAATGGGGCCCGGGCGGATAATGGCCACTTGGATCACCAAATCATAAAAGCAGCGCGGCCGCATACGGGGCAGAAAGTTCATCTGGGCGCGGCTTTCCACTTGGAACACGCCCAGACTATCGGCGCGGCATAGCATCTCATAGGTGGCGGGGTCTTCGGGCGGCAAACTGGCCAGCGTAAACCGCCCCGCGCCGTGCTTGTCCATCAAATCAAAGGCGCGGCGGATACAAGACAGCATTCCCAATGCCAAAATATCCACCTTCAGTATCCCCAAACTGTCGATATCATCCTTGTCCCAACAGATCACCGTGCGATCCTCCATCGCGGCGTTTTCCACGGGAACCAATTCGTCCAACCGCCCCTCGGTGATGATAAACCCGCCGACATGCTGCGAGAGGTGGCGCGGAAAGCCGATGATGTCTTGGATCAAAGCCATGGTCAGGCGCAGGCGCTGATCGCTTGGGTCAAGGCCGATTTCGCGCAGCCGCGTCTCTTGCATATCGCGCTTGTGGCCAAAGCCCCAAATCTGGCTGGACATGGCCGAGAGCGTATCCTCTGATAATCCCATCACGCGCCCCACCTCGCGCACGGCGCGCTTGCCGCGATAGTGGATCACCGTCGCGCAAAGCCCCGCGCGGTGGCGGCCATAGCGCGCGTAGATATGTTGAATCACCTCTTCGCGGCGTTCATGTTCAAAATCGACATCAATATCGGGCGGCTCTCCCCGCGCTTCGGAGATAAAGCGTTCAAACACCATCGTGCCGATTTCGGGGGAAACCGAGGTGACCCCCAGCGCATAGCACACCACCGAATTCGCCGCCGAACCGCGCCCTTGGCACAAGATGCCTTGGGCGCGGGCAAAGGCGACAATGTCATGCACTGTTAGGAAATAAGGTTCATGGCCCATTTTGTGGATCAGCTTTAGCTCATGGGCCACTTGCGCGCGGGCCTTTTCAGGCACGCCGTCAGGATAGCGCCAGTTTAGCCCTGCTTCGGTCAGGCGGGCCAGACGGGCAGAGGCCGTCTCGCCATTTGTCAGTTCGGACGGGTATTCATAGCGCAATTCGTCAAGGTTAAACGTTAGGCTGTCCGCCAGCGCCCCCGCCCTATCTACTGCCCCATCATGCCCCACAAACAGGCGGCGCATTTCAGTGTCTGATCGCAGCCGCTGTTCGGCATTGGGCAGGGCGCAGCGGCCAAGCTGTTCGATGCGCAGCCCCAGCCGAATGGCGCATAAAACATCGGCCAATTTGCGCCGCGCGCCGTGGTGCATCAGGGGGGCCGCACTGGCGATGGTCGGGATGCCCAAGCTTTCGGCCAGCGCCGCTGCTTTGGCAAAGCGGGGGCGGTCTTGCCCGTCATAGCGCGGGGCCATCAGCAGGTGGCAATGGGGCGATGTCGCAATCAGCGCGCTTGCCGCTGCCCGCCAATCCGCCCCCTTGGCAGGGTGAATAAGCCACGCCATATCCCCCGCCCAATCCAGCAGATCGGGCAAGTGCAGCTCGCATTCCCCCTTACCCGCCCGCCGCTGCCCCAGCGTCAACAGACGGCACAGATTTCCCCAGCCACGGCGATTTTGCGGCAAGGCAGTGGCGGTAAACCCATCCTTTAGCACAATCTTGGCCGCTGGAATCAGGCGAATGCTTGGCCCCCCGTCACGCCCAATGTCGCGGGCCTTGCTATGCGCCCGCACAATCCCCGCGACCGAGTTTACATCCGCAACCGCAATCGACCCCATCCCCATCTCGGCGGCACGCATGACATATTCTTCGGGATGCGAGGCCCCGTGCAAAAACGTAAAGTTCGATGTGATCGACAATTCGCAAAAGCGCATGGGGGAATCATGTTAGAACAAAGAAGGAACATGATAGCGCAAGACAGAAGAGTTGGGTAGGGCTGTGCGCGCCCTATTCTTGTGGCTGCGCAGTTTCCACAAGCGCCGCTGCAATTGCGGTTTCCAAATCCAGCGCTTGCTCGCAATCCCCGCACAATTCTTTTAGCTTGGCCAAATTCGCCTTGGCCTCGTCCATCCGTTTCAGGGTCACAAACAACTCGCCTTGATATTCCAGCGCGCCCAGATGGGCGGGGGCCAGCGAGAGCGCCAGATCATAAGCCTCTAAGGCGGGCCCCATGAGACCCATGTTGCGCGCACTATAGCCAAATAAGTTCCACACATCGGCGTTCTGCGGCTCGGTCACTGTCAACTGGGCCAAAATACGCTGGGCGGTTGGATAGTCCCCTGCTTCGATAGCGGTCTGAGCTTCGGCATAGGTGGGGATGGCCACCGTTTCGGGTGCGGCGCTATCGTCAGCCATAAGGGAGGTGGCAAAGCATATGGTCAAAGCAAAGGGGATCACGACGCGCATGGGAAAACTCCTGTTTCTCTCCCTCTATCATAGCCCGCGCGGCAGACAATGCAAAACCCTGTGATTGCGCTTCTGGTATTTCTGTGCGCCATGGGGCAGATTGCAGGCATGAGCCATGATATTCACGCATTGGCCGCAGGAATCGCGGCGCAAGATCGACGCGCTTTGGCGCGGGGCATCACCCTTGTCGAAAGCGCGCGGCAAGATCATCGCGCGCTGGCGCTCGAGTTGCTGGCGCGTCTGCCCAGCTCGCCTCAGGCGCTGCGCATTGGTCTTTCCGGCACGCCCGGCGTGGGAAAATCGACCTTTATCGAAAGTTTTGGCCTGATGCTGGTGGCGGCGGGTTTGCGGGTGGCGGTGCTGGCCGTTGATCCGTCTTCGGCGCGTTCGGGCGGCTCGATCTTGGGGGATAAGACGCGGATGGAGCAGCTCTCGCGCCAGCCCGCCGCTTTTATCCGCCCCTCGCCAAGCCAAGCGCAGATGGGGGGCGTGGCGCGGCGCTCGCGGGAGGCGGTGGCCCTGTGCGAAGCGGCGGGTTTTGACATTGTGCTGATTGAAACAGTCGGCGTGGGGCAATCGGAAACTGTGGTGGCGCAAATCAGCGATTTGTTTGTTTTGCTGCTGGCCCCCGCTGGCGGCGACGAATTGCAAGGCGTTAAGCGCGGAATCATGGAAATGGCCGACCTGATTCTGGTCAACAAGGCCGATGGTGACTTGAAAGCCGCGGCCCTACGCACCCGCGCCGATTATGCGGGCGCGCTACACCTGTTGCGCCGCCGCGCCCAAGATCCTGACGGCTATCCGCTGGCGATGACCGTTTCGGCCTATACGGGGGATGGTATGGACGCGGCATGGCAAAAGATGCAGGCGCTGGCCGCATGGCGCAAGGCGCATGGTCATTGGGACACAAACCGCGCCGCCCAGGCAAAGCATTGGTTTCATGAGGAAATCCGCCAAACACTGCTGGCCAGTCTGAACGCTGAACCCTTGCGCGGGATTTTGGATCGTTTGGGCGATCAAGTGGCGCGCGCCGAGATTCGCCCCGAACTGGCCGCGGCCCAGGCGCTGGATGCTATTGGACGGCGATAAGCAAGATTCTGTGCATACGCGTCTTGACGCGCGCGCGCTTTGGACGTATCAGCCCCCAATCGAATTTGGCCGCCGCACTGCTGCGGTGGCTTTTGTATTAAAACAAGGAACACGACCATGTCGCGCGTCTGTGAACTTACTGGCAAAGGCCCAATGTCTGGCAATACGGTCAGCCATGCGAACAACAAAAGCCGCCGCCGCTTTTTGCCCAATTTGAACCATGTCACGTTGATTTCGGATGTGCTTGGGCGCTCTTTCAGCATGCGTGTCTCGGCCGCTGGTCTGCGCACCGTTGACCATCGTGGCGGTTTGGATGCATTTTTGGCCAAGGCCAAGGATGACGAGCTGTCGGTCAATGCGCAGAAAATCAAAAAAGAAATCGCCAAGGCTCAGGCTTCGGCCTAAGATTTTGCGCTTTGTTTAGAAGGCCCTGCTTGCGATCAAGCGGGGCCTTTGGCGTTTTTGCGGCTGTCCTATATACCTATCCTTAGCCCGATAAAATCGCGGCGATCTGCCGCCTTGGCCTTGCGCGCGGCGTAGGTTATACGGCGTTATGATTTGGCGAAATATCACCACAGCTCTGTTTGCCGCAGTGTTGGCGCTGACCTCGGTCACGCTGGCGGTGGGGCAACATGCCATGCCGCAAGGCACACGAATGGTGATTTGCACCGATCTTGGCGCGCAAACTGTGGTGCTGGATGCAAACGGCAATCCTGTTCAGGCGGATCATTCCTGCATTGATTGTTTCACCGCTACGTTGGCGCAAGATGTGCCGCCTGCGCTGCCGCTGCCGATGCCGCCCCTTGCTGCCCAAACGCAATTGGCGCGGCCCGCTGATACGGCGACCCCCAGTCGCGCCCCGCTGCAACCCCATGCGCGCGGCCCCCCTTTGGCTGATGTGATCTAACCCTTTTTTCACATCAACCCAAGGATATCAAAATGAACCGGTTCCAAACTGCTATCGCAGCTTTTGCTGCCTTTATCGCCATGCCCGCCTTTGCCCATGACGGCGTGCATATCAACAATCCCTATGCCCGCGTGATGGGCGGTATTGGGGCCTCTGGCGCGGTGTTTTTCGAAATTGAAAACCACCAAGACTCTGATGATCGCCTGATCTCTGCCGCCTCGGATGTGGCGGATATGGTGCAACTGCACACCCACAAAGAAGAGGGCGGCGTGATGAAAATGATGCATGTGCCAGAAGGTTTCATCGTGCCTGCTTTGGGCTTTCACAGCCTTGCGCGCGGGGGCGATCATGTCATGCTGATGGGCCTGAAATCCGAATTGAAGAACGGCGATGTCGTTGATCTGACGCTAACCTTTGAAAAGGCGGGCGCGGTTAAGGTGCAGGCTGTGATCGACAATGATCGCAAGCCTGAGGCGGCAATAGGCCATGGTCATGACATGGGTGCGCATGACATGGGTGCGCATGATATGGGTGCGCATGATATGGGCGGCGCTAAAGGCGATTGATTGCCTAAATTAATACATTGGGGCAGGGCTTTGGCCTTGCCCCTACCACGCCAATCGGCGCGCCGCCGCCTGTCCTGCCCATTGGCCCGTGGCCCAAGCCGCCGTCAGCAAATAGCCGCCTGTCGGGGCTTCCCAATCCAGCATCTCGCCGCAGGCAAATAGGTTGGGTAAGCCGCGCAGTTCCAAATCCGCAGTCAGGCTGTTGGCGCTGATCCCCCCCGCCACGGAAATCGCCTCATCCAGCGGGCGCGGGCCGTTCAGGCGCGGGCGCAAAGATTTGACCGCCTGTTCAATCGGCGCATCGCGGGCAAATTCCTGCACCAATGCCACCGCTTGCGGGGCAAGACCTAGTTTGCGCAATCGGTTTACCCGCGTTTCGCCGTGTTTCATTTTGCCAAGCCGATCGATTATCTCATCGGCGCTGGTGTCGGGCATCAGATCAATTTTCAGCGTCCCGCCCAGACGCAACGCGCGTGAGACCGCGTAAATCCCGCCGCCTTCTAGCCCGCGCTGCGAGATAATAAACTCGCCCCTTTCGTTTTGGGTGCCAACGCGCAATGCCGCGCCCTTGATCGCCGCCCCAAAATGACGTGCCATATGCGCCGACCAATCTACGGCAAAGCCCATATTGGCAGGCTGCCAAGGCGTGATCTCGACGCCCTTTTGCGCCAGCAAACCAGCCCATGCCCCGTCCGAGCCTAGCCTTGCCCACGAAGCCCCGCCCAATGCCAGCACGCAGACCTTGGGCCGCAGCACCTGCATCCCCAATGGCGTGTCGAAAAGATATGCACCATCCTCAAGGCCCACCCAGCGCCAGCGCATTCGCATCTCGACCCCGGCGGCGTTCAACCGCGAAAGCCATGCCCGCAATAGGGGCGAGGCTTTCATCGCTTTGGGAAATACGCGGCCAGAGCTGCCCGTGAACACATCAATCCCCAAGGCGCGGGCCCAGATCACCATCTCGCGGGCGGCGAAACTGCCCAGAATTGGGCCCAGATTCAGCCCGCTATAGGCTGCGATAAAGCTTTCGCGCTCTTCATCCTTGGTGATGTTCAGCCCCGATTTTCCCGCCATCAGCAACTTGCGCGCGGGGCTGGGTTTTGCATCGCAAATCACCACTTCCGCCCCGCTTTTCGCAAGCTCTTCTGCTGCCATAAGCCCGGCCGGGCCTGCGCCGATGACCAAGGCCAATGATTTTTCGGTGTTGACCATGACAAAACCTCTTGCGCTGCTATTATCTTGCGTGCTTTGGCGCAGATAGGAAGCAACAGCAAGCATGACAGATGACACCCCGCCACTTTGCCCGCTGTGCCTGCGCCCCATTCCAGCGGGCACGCCCCAAAGCCTGCATCACCTGATACCCAAGCTAAAGGGTGGCAGAGCCGGCCCTGTAGCCCTGCTGCATCACATTTGCCACAAGGAAATCCACGCGCGGTTCCGTGAGGCCGATTTGGCCCGTAGGCTCAACACCATCGAAGCCTTGCGCGCTGCCCCTGAAATGCAGGGGTTTTTGGCATGGATCGCCCGTCGCCCCCCCGCGTTTACCAGCCGCGTCAAGGGCGGGCGGCGCTAGCGCCATGCTGTCATGGCAGATCAAAGGCCAAGGCCAACTTTGGCGCGCACCTCACTATCGCGCAAGGATACATCCTGGCCCAGCCACGGATCGGCTTGCGGGCCGCACATCCACACCAGCGCCTTGGCCGCCCATTCTGGCGGAATATGCGCCGATGGGCCAAGTTGCGAGACAGGGTTCACGCCCGATTCTTTGATCGTCACTTGCATCTGGGTCGCCACCGTTCCGGGCGATAGGCCCAAAATCCGCAACCCATGCGCCGCCTCTTCCAGATGGGCGACGCGGGTCAGCATCAAGGCGCCCGCTTTGCTGGCGCAATAGGCGCTCCAGCCTTCCATCGGATTGACCGCCGCGCCCGAGGAGACGGTGATGATCGTTCCCGACCCTTGCGCGCGCAGGATGGGCAAGGCGGCGCGCATGCCGTGAAACACGCCCCGCAAATTGGTGTCCATCGCCGCTGCCCATTGGGCGGGGTCAGCTTCGGCCAGATGGGCGATGGGGGTGATGATTCCTGCATTGCCAATCAGCACATCCAGCGCGCCGCCCCAGTCGCGGGCGGTTTCCACTGCGCGCTGCATTTGGTCAAAATCGCCCACATCGCACAAAATCATGCGCGCCTTTGGGCCAAGCCTTTGGCTCAGCGCCGCCAGCTTGTCGCCGTTGCGCGCGGCCAGCATGACATTGGCCCCCGCCGCGACAAAAGCGCTGGCCGCAGCCGCGCCGATACCTTGGCTGGCCCCCGTAATCAGCACTGTTTTTCCCGTCATATCTTGCATCACACATCCCCCTTACGCGCCAAAGCGCGCCTGTGCGCAATGCTGCACCAAAGGGCGACACTGCGAAAGGGTCAAGGCCATCTGCCCAGAAAAAATGCAGCCGCGCGGCGGCATAGCGGGCGAATTCACGCGCAAGACCCATTTTTGCCAATGGTCAAAAGCGGCGTCAGGTGGAATACTGCGGGGCGTGAACTTTGCACAAATGGGTAGATGATGACAGATCAATTGGCGGCGTTGACAGAGGCATTGCTGCGGGCAGCCCGCGCCGAGGGCGCACAGGCCGCCGATGCCATGGCTTTATCGGGGACATCGCTGTCGGTCGATATGCGCAAAGGCAATCTCGAGCAGGCCGAGCGCGCCGAATCCATCGAGATAGGCTTGCGGGTGCTGATCGGTGGGCGGCAAGCTTGTGTTTCGGCCTCTGATATCTCTGCGCGCACGATATCCGAACTTGCCACGCGCGCCGTCGCCATGGCCAAAGAGGCCCCCGAAGACCCCTATGCGGGTCTGGCAGAGCCTGGGCAACTCGCCAAAAGCTGGGATTTGGCGGTGCTAGATTTGTGCGAAGATGCGCCCGAAACAGGGGCGGATGATCTGCAAGATATGGCGCGCGCCGTTGAATCGGCGGCGATGGATATAGCGGGTATTGTGCAAGTCGAGGCGTCGGCCAGTCATAGCCGCCGCGCCGTGCATCTGGCCGCCAGCAACGGGTTTTCGGGCGGTTATGCCCGTTCAAGCACATCGGTTTCTGCCGTGGCCTTTACGGGCGCCGGCACAGGGATGGAGCGCGACTATGCCGCAGAAGGCCGCATTTACCGCGCCGATTTGCCGCCCGCCCTGTCGATTGGGGCTTTGGCGGGCGCACGCGCGCTGGCGCGGCAAGGCGCGCGCAAACCCGCCACAGGGACATTCCCCGTGCTGTTTGATGAAAGGGTGGCATCGTCCTTGATTGGGCATTTGCTGATGGCCATCAACGGGGCGTCGGTCGCGCGCGGGGCGACTTGGGCGCTGGATTTGCTGGGCAAAGAGGTCTTGCCGCGACATCTGTCTTTGATCGAAGATAACCTGCGCCCGCGCATTTCCGGCAGCCGCCCATTTGACGGCGAAGGTCTGCCGTCGGGGCGGCGCATGGTGGTGGAAAACGGTGTGCTGATGGGCTGGACGCTGGACTTGGCCAGTGCGCGCAAATTGGGCATGCAAAGCACCGCCAGCGCCGCGCGCGGCACATCCGCGCCCCCCAGCCCCAGCGCGGGCAACATCGACTTGACCCAAGGCACCAAGACCCAAGCAGAACTGCTGGCCGAGATGGGCACGGGCCTGCTGATTACCTCGATGATTGGCAGCACCATCAACCCCACCACGGGCGATTACTCGCGCGGGGCGGCGGGCTTTTGGGTGGAAGGCGGGGAGATTCAATACCCCGTCAACGAATGCACCATCGCGGGCAACCTGCGGGACATGCTGGCCCGCATCATCCCCGCCAATGACGCGCGCGACCATCTATCCACCCGCGTGCCCAGCCTGCTGGTGGACGGGATGGTGATTGCGGGGGCCTAATGGGGCAATGAAAAGGCCGCCTTGCGGGGCGGCCTTTGCGTTATTTCTTTTTGGGTGGCACAAAGCGTTTTGACGTATCGCGCGCATCGGCCTTTGGCCTTTCGGCTTTTCCTTTATAGGCGGGTTTTCCCTCGGCGGCGTGGCTTTTAAAACCCGCCGCGCGGGCAGGGGCGTCTTTACCGCCGCCATGAGATTTAAAGCCTGCGCTACGCGGGGCATAGGGTTTCGCCTCGCCAAAATCTTTTGCGCCGTCTTTCTTGGCAAAGGGCTTGGCGGCAAAGGGTTTGCCCCCCGAAGGCGGGGCTGCATCGCGTTTGGCAATGGGTTTTGCAGCTTAGGGTTTCGCGCCGTCCTCGCGCTTGGCATAGGGCTTTGCCCCGTCCTCCCGCTTGGCATAGGGCTTGGCGCCAAAGGGCTTATCCCCGCCCTTCGCGCCATAGGGCTTTGCCCCGTCTTCGCGTTTGGCATAGGGCTTACGCTCGGCTTTCGGCGCAGGGGCTTCGGCTGGGGCGCGGTCTGATCCGCCTAAGGGGTTATACGTGCCTTCATCTTCCACCACCCGGGCGGGTTTTGGGGTATAGGCGGGTTTGTCCGCGCGGGGCGCGCGGGCGGGCTTATCATCAAAGGTTTTCGCAGCATAGGCTTTTGCCCCATCTTCCTTTTTCGCATAGGGCTTGCCGCGTGGCTTGCCCTCAAAATCACGGGCCGGCGCACGTTCGGGGCGGTCAAGGTTTGGCTCGCCGTCCAGCCGCGCCATTTGCACGCCGCTTTCCAACTCGAGCCCCGCGCCAAATTTGCCTGCTTGGCCCGTGGCAATCTGCACGAAGGTTTGGTTTTCCTGCACGCGGATTGCGCCAATGGCATCTTTGGAAATGCCGCCCGCATCGCAGATTTTCGGCAGCAGCCAGCGCGCCTCGGCGCGGCCCGAACGGCCCACCGACAGCGAGAACCAGACCGATGGGCCAAATTCGCCGCGCTCGCGCGGGGCGCTGTCTTTGGGCGGGCCAGCGGTGTCGGACAGAACGTCGGGGGCTGACCGCCCCTCGCGCCACATACGCACAAAGGCGGCGGCGGTTTGCGCCGCGCCGTAGCGATCGACCAAAGTTTGCGCAAGTTCTGCATCATCGCCCAAGGGGGCCTGCAGGAATGGATGTTCGGCAAGGCGCAAATCCTCGCGGCCCTGCACATCATCGGCGCTGGGGGCTGGGCCCCATTCCGCAATCACTTTGGCCCCTTGCAACAGGCGCTGGGCCTTTTTGAATTCGGATGGTGACACGATCAGCGCCGAGACACCCTTTGACCCCGCCCGCCCTGTGCGGCCAGAGCGGTGCAGCAGGGTTTCCGAATTGGACGGCAGATCGGCATGAATCACCAAATCCAGCCCCTTCAGGTCAATCCCCCGTGCCGCCACATCTGTGGCCACGCAAACCTTGGCGCGGCCATCGCGCAAAGATTGCAGCGCCAGCGTGCGTTCAGATTGCGACAATTCCCCCGATAGGGCCACGACTTGAAAACCGCGATTGCCCATGCGGGCCAAAAGCTGGTTCACATTGGCGCGGGTCTTGCAAAACACAATGGCCGCGCGCGCATCATAATAGCGCAGGGCGTTAAAGATGGCATGTTCGCGGTCGCGCACGGCCACGGAATAGGCGCGATATTCGATATCGACATGCTGCTTGGCCTCGCCTTGGGCGGCAATACGCAGCGCATCGCGCTGAAAATCGCCGGCCAGTTTCGCGATTTCTTTGGGAACTGTGGCCGAAAACAGCAGCGTGCGGCGGTCTTCGGGGGCGGCCTGCAGGATGAATTCCAAGTCCTCACGAAAACCCAAATCCAGCATTTCATCGGCTTCGTCCAGCACGGCGGCACGCAGACCCGATAGATCCAGCGATTTGCGTTCGATATGGTCGCGCAAACGGCCCGGCGTGCCAACCACAATATGCGCCCCGCGATCTAGGGCGCGCTTTTCGCTGCGATAATCCATCCCGCCGACACAGGTGGCAATCTGCGCGCCTGCTTTGCCATAAAGCCAGTCCAACTCGCGGGCGACTTGCAGCGCCAATTCGCGCGTGGGCGCAATGACAAGGCCCAGTGGCACATCGGCATAAAGCAACTTATCCACGCCGCCCAGCATTTGATCGGCAATCGCAATGCCAAAGGCCACGGTTTTGCCTGACCCCGTTTGTGCCGAGACCAAAAGATCGCGCCCCCGCGCCTCGGTCGCCAAAACGGCATTTTGCACCGCCGTCAGGTTTTCATAGCCCTGTTCGGCCAATGCCGCAGCCAAAGGGGCTGCGATTTCATATGTGTTCATGATCTATCCCAACGGGGGCAGTCTATGCTGCGCCCTTTTTTAAGTGCCAATTGATCGGCACTTCAGATTCGCGGATGCGGGCCTCCTCGCCCACAGCGCCGAAACTTTGGGCCGATTATGGGCGGATAGCGTGAATTCTGGCCTGTGTATAGGGGCTGTCATAAGTTTGCTGAAAATTGGCGATATGCGACGGGCGATGCTGGCTTGCCGCGAGGGCTGGCAGGGGTTACTTTAGCGGCATTGACACAAGGAGACGATCTGATGGCGCAGCGTTTACATTTGGTGTTTGGCGGAGAGCTGACCAATCCGCAAACCAATGTATTTCGGGATGTAAAGGACATCCATATCGTCGGCATGTTCCCCGATTATGACAGCGCCTTTTTGGCCTGGAAGGCAGAGGCGCAGCGCACTGTGGATAACGCCCATATGCGTTACTTTATCGCGCATATCCACCGTCTGCGCGAAGAGGGAAAAGCAAGTTCCTTGACCGAGGAGATGGGCGCGTAACCGCCCAAGCATCTGGTGCCCCCCCTTGGCCTGACCTTATATCATTTGACGGCGCGGCCCAGTTTGGCCGTGCGCCTTTGGCCAGAACGACCTTTGGGGCGGCTGATTTGGCTGCATGTGGCGCAACAAGAAAACGCCGCCGCTGCAGGTGTTTTGGCCCAGCGATTGCAGGCCGAGCATGGGTTTTTGGTGCTGATCACAAATGGGGAAAATACCCGCCCAGTCGATGGGGTGCTGCACGACACAGCGCCCCAAGACACACCCAAACATGTGGCCGAGTTTTTGGCCCATTACACGCCATCTGTGATCGTCATGATTGGCGCTATACTGCGGCCCGATTTGATACTTGGGGCAAAACAGGCGTCCATTCCACTGGTCTTGGTGCAAGCTGGCGCGCCTGAATTGATCCGTGGGTCAGATCGACTGTTTCTGGGCTTGATGCGCCATCTGGCCTTGGCTTTGGATTTTGTGATGACCATAGACGGGGCGGCGGCGCGCGGCTTTCGCCTTCTGGGAGCGCGCAATGTTTTGCGCCTTGGCCACCTAGAGCTTGCGCAGCCGCCCCTCCCCCATAACGAGCCAGAGCGCAGCGCCCTTGCCTCCATGTTGGCCACGCGGCCGGTTTGGCTGGCCGTTGATGTGCCCAATGCCGAAATTCCTGCCGTCATTGCCGCTCATCGCCGTGTCATGCGCCTGTCCCATCGGCTTTTGTTGATCTTGGTGCCAAAAGAAGCCAATATTGCGGCAAGTCTTGCCGCCAGTCTTGAAAAAGACGAGGGCTGGATTGTTGCGCGCCGCGAGTTGGATCAAGAACCCGACCAAGGCACCGCCGTTTACATCGCCGATGCTGGCCAAGAATATGGGCTTTGGTATCGTCTAGCACCTGTCACCTTTTTGGGCGGTTCCCTAATGGGGCCGGGCAGTCAGCGCCACCCGTTCGAGGCGGCGGCGCTTGGCTCTGCCATCATTCATGGGCGCAAAGTTGGCCCCTATGGGCGTGAATTTGGGCTGCTGGGCGCGGCGCTGGGCGCGGCGGCTGTCAGTAATATGGATGAGTTGGCCGATAGCGTGACCGAATTGCTCGCCCCCGACCGCACGGCGCGTATGGCCCACGCCGCCTGGGGCGTCATGAGCGAAGGTGCCGATGTGATCAACCGAATACTTGCCACCACACTCCATTACGCGCAAAGGGCAGGGTGATGCTGGCCCCCCGTTTCTGGACATCGCGCGGCCTTTTTGCGCAAATGCTGCGCCCCTTGGGGGCTATCAGCGCCTTTGCCACCGCGCGGCGTTTGGCACGCGGTGAGGGGGCAAAGATGCAGGTTCCCGTGATTTGCATTGGCAATATAAACGCGGGAGGGACGGGCAAAACGCCTATGGTGATTGCCTTGGTCGAAAGGTTGGCCGCACGCGGCTTGCGCGTGGCTATTGTCTCGCGCGGCTATGGCGGCGCGCTGCATGGGCCCGTGCAGGTAAACCCCAGCCACCACACTGCCGCCCAAGTTGGCGATGAGCCCCTGCTCTTGGCGGCCTTTGCGCCCGTGTTCATCGCCCGTCAGCGGGCCGCGGGGGCCGCTTTGGCGCAAGAATCGGGGGCGCAGGTCATCGTTTTGGACGACGGGCATCAGAACCCAAGCCTGATCAAGAATTTGTCCATCATTGTGGTTGGGGCCAGCTATGGTTTTGGCAATGCGCTTTGCCTGCCCGCGGGCCCATTGCGCGAGCCTGTGCGCGTGGGGCTTTCGCGGGCAGATGTGCTTGTCAGTATTGGCGATGCGTCGGCGCAATCGGAATTTGCCGCGCAGTGGGGCCATGACATCGCTGCGCTACCGCATGTAACGGGGGCGGTGCAGCCCTTGCCCATGGGGGTTGATTGGCGCGGCGCAAAGGTGATTGCCTTTGCGGGTATTGGGCAACCAGAAAAATTCTTTGACAGTTTGCGCGCGGCAGGGGCAATTTTGTTGCGCAGTGAGGCGCTGGGCGATCATGCCCCGTTGCCAAAGGCGCTGCTGGCGCGGCTTTTGGCCGAGGCGCGGGATGCAGGGGCTGATCTGGTGACAACGGAAAAAGATGCCGTTCGTTTACCGCCCTCTTATCGCAGCGAAGTTTTGACCTTGCCCGTGCGATTGATTTTGAAGGATTGGACGGTCATTGATGCGGCGCTGGACAGACTAGGGCTGGGCCTTCGGGCAGATTAATCCAACAGACGCGCTTCGCTTTCCAGCATGATCGGAATGCCTTCGCGAATAGGAAAGGCAAGATTGGCCCCGCGTGACACCAGTTCGCACGTTGCGGCATCATAAATCAGGGCGCCATGCGTCAGCGGGCAAACCAACGCCTCTAGCATGCGCCGCTCGACGGTCGTTGAGGCCGAGGAATCGGTCATTGCATCACCTCATCACTTTTGTCACCTTTGTGCAGATCAAACTCCATCAAGGCAACCATCGTCTCGCGCCGCGTTTGCAAAGATGGCGCCTCAAGCAAGGCTTGCTTATCTTCGGGGGAAAAGGGCAATAGCATAGAGAGCGAATTGATCAGCAATTCTGGATCTGCGTCCTTGATCCCAGACCAATCGCCGCCAAGGCTATGAGCGGCGAAAAATCGCTTAAGCAAGGCCAGAAATCCTGGGCGATCAAAGCCTGCATCAGATTCCTCGCCGCCAAGATCACGGGCAAAAGGGGCAAAATCGACAGTGGCGCGCCGATAGGGGGTGAAGCCCTGAATTTCCTGCACGATACGAAAACGCGACACCCCAGAAAGGGTAATCATATAGCGCCCATCATCGGTTTCGGAAAAAGACGTTATTCGCCCTGCGCAGCCAATCGAGGACAGGGTGCGCCCGCCCTTTGGCAAATCGCGCGGCTGAACCATGCCAAAAATGCGATGCGGGGTTTTCAGACAATCCTCCAGCATCGCCAGATAGCGCGGTTCAAACAACTGCAACGGCAGGCGTGCCCGGGGCAACAACAGCGCGCCGGGCAAGGGAAATAGGGCAATCGTATCGGGCAAGTCGGCAGATTTCATCATGCCACAAGACCTAGAGCGAAAGATGATTTAGGCAAATATCATCGACGATAGACGTCTGCGCCCCGCCAAAACAATGGGGTCCTGGGCAGGCAATGCGTCGAAAATTCTGAACAATTGGCTGCGGGCCGCGCCATCATTCCAATCTCGATCCAGTTTGAATAGGTCAAGCAGCGTGGTGACGGCCTCGTCGGTTTTGCCGCTGGCATGCAGCGCCAAGGCCAAGTCCAAATAGGTTTGGCGATTGGCAGGATCAGCGGCAAGCTGGGCGCGCAGCTCATCTTCGGGGCCAGCAGTGGCAGCCGCGCGGGCCAAATCAATTTGGGCGTGCAGTGGGGCCAATTCTTTGGCCGAGGCAATGGCAGTCGGGGTGGCGGCCAGCAGCTCTGATGCTGTGTCTAGCTCGCCATGGGCCAAATGCGCGCGGATCATCCCCGCATAGGCAGCGGCGCTTTCGGGGTCTTCTTCAAAAATGGCGGCAAAAGTTTCCAGCGCATCATCAATTGCGCCTTCGGCCAGCATGGCCTCTGCCGCGGCAAGGGCATCCGCCAGCCCGCCATCGGCTGGTGGCGCAAGCGCCACCAATTTGTCAATGAACCGCGCAATTTCAGATGGGGGAACCGCGCCTTGAAACCCATCAACGGGCTTGCCTTGAAAAAACGCATAGACAGTGGGAATAGATTGAATGCGCAATTGCCCTGCAATGCCCTGATTTTCATCGACATTAACCTTGACCATTTTGACGCGGCCTTTGGCCCCATCCACTGCCGCCTCTAGGGCGGGGCCAAGCGTTTTGCACGGCCCGCACCACGGCGCCCAGAAATCAACGATGACCGGCACCTCCATCGAGGCATCGATCACATCTGCCATAAAGCTCGCTTCGTTCGCGTCCTTCACATAGGGGCTCGTGGATTTGGCGGGGCCTGCGCTGGGAATACCGAACATGAT
>CAXNIF010000004.1:0-16014 GCA_964202345.1 Cypionkella sp. | reverse complement strand
ATCGACCCCAGCGGCGATGATCCGGGGTTCCAATCTGTTGCCACGGCCATCGCCACCCCATGACGGCGCATATCGGCAATCGGCGGCACTTGGGTTTCGCGGATCGCATAAAACGCCCCTGGCAAAAGCACGGCCACGGTGCCCGCCTGCGCCAATTTGGCGGCATCCTCGGCGCGGGCATATTCCAGATGATCGGCAGATAAGGCGTGATATCGCGCGGCCAATGCCGCACCATCGCTGTGGCTCAGTTGTTCGGCATGCAGCTTGACAGGCAGGCCAAAGGCGCGGGCCACGTCAAACAGGCGGGCAATTTGCGCGGCGCTGAAAGCGATGTTTTCGCAAAACCCATCCACTGCATCGACCAGCCCTTGGGCATGGGCGGCGCGGAGGGCGGGAATGCAGATGTCGTCGATATAGCTATCGGCCTGCATCCCCGCGGGAATGGCATGCGCGCCCAAAAAGCTGGTCTTCACCCGCACGGCCCGCGCCTGGCCCAAAGCGCGGGCCGTGCGCAACATCTTCACTTCGCTGTCAATGTCCAGACCATAGCCTGATTTCACTTCGACGGTGCCAATACCTTGCGCGATCAAGGCATCAAGGCGCGGCAAGGCGCTGGCCAGTAGCTCGGCCTCGGTGGCGGCGCGGGTTGCTGTCACGGTCGAGATAATTCCCCCGCCCGCCCGCGCGATTTGTGCGTAACTGGCCCCGTTCAGCCGCATTTCGAATTCTTGCGCGCGGTGGCCCGCATGCACGATATGGGTATGGCAATCCAGCAAGGCAGGGGTGATCAGCCGCGCGCCAAAATCGTGCTGGGGCAGGGCGGTATAGGCGGCGGGCAGTTTGGCCGCTGGCCCGACCCAAGCAAGGCGCTGCCCCTCAACCGCAATCGCGCCATCTGCGATCATCCCATAGCCTTGCGGCGCGGTCATCGTGGCGATGCGCTGTGCGGTCAGAACATAGGCGGTCATGGCGGCACCTCAAAGCGCTTGCATTGCGCGATGGATTCAATGAATATGTGCGCACATAAAAAGTCAAGCGAGTTTTCCATGACCATTTTGCACGCGCAGACGGCCTTGACGCCCGCAGGGTGGGCAACCAATGTGCAAGTCACCTTGGGGGCAGAGGGGCGCATCATGGATGTCGGCCCCCAAACCGCGCGGCCCGATCATCGCATGGCGATCTTGCTGCCCGCGCCGCTGAACTTGCACTCGCATAGTTTTCAGCGCGCGATGGCGGGCCTGACCGAGGCGCGCGGGCCAGAGGCCAGCGATAGTTTTTGGACATGGCGGCGCTTGATGTATCGGTTTTTGGATCAACTCACCCCCGAAGATGTTGAGGCGATTGCCGCGCAGGCCTTTATGGAAATGCTTGAGCAGGGCTTTGCCGCTGTGGCGGAATTTCATTATCTGCACCACAGCCGTGGCGGCGCGCCCTATGAAGATATTGCGCAGATGTCAAAACGTATCATTGCCGCTGCGCAGCAGGCGGGGATTGGCCTCACCTTGCTGCCTGTTTTGTATCAGGTTGGCGGCCTTGATGGCCGTGCCTTGCAGGCAGGGCAGATTAGATTTGGCAATGATCTTGATCGGTTTGAACACGTGTATCACGCCGCAGGGCAGGCGTTAAAGCACGCCCGCGCCGATGATAGGCTGGGTCTTGCGCCCCATTCTTTGCGCGCCGTCTCGCCTGCCGCTTTGCAAGATCTCCTTCCCTTGGCGCAGGGCGGCCCCATTCATATCCATTTGGCCGAGCAAGAGGCCGAAGTCGAAGAAGTGCAAGCCCATCTTGGCGCGCGCCCTGCCGAATGGCTGCTGGCCCATCACGACATCGGGCCAAATTGGTGTGCCATTCATTGCACCCAAATGACGCAAAAAGAAACGCGCGCTTTGGCGGCGACGGGGGCCGTGGCGGGTCTTTGCCCCTTGACCGAAGCCAGTTTGGGGGACGGCATTTTCAACGGGCGCAGCTACCTTGACGCGGGGGGCAAGTTTGGGTTTGGGTCGGACAGCAATATCCAAATCTCGCTGTTCGAGGAATTGAAAGCGATGGAAAACAGCCAGCGGCTGCACTGGCGCGCGCGGGCGGTTATGGCCGCGCCCCCGCGCAGCACGGGGCGGGTTTTGTTCGATGCCAGCCTGGCCGGCGGCGCACAGGCGGGCGGGCGCGACAGCGGGAAAATCGCACAAGGCGCATGGGCCGATTTGATTGGGCTTGACGATGACAACGCCCATCTTGTCAATCGCGCGGGCGATCAAATTTTGGACAGTTTGATCTTTGGCGGCGGCGCGGGAGTGGTGCGCGATGTTTTCAGCGCAGGGCGGCACCTTGTCCAAAACGGACGCCACATTGCCCGCGATCAGATTTCCGCAGACTACTTGCGCGTGATGCGCCGATTGGTGACAACGCTATGAGCCAGGACAAACCTGCCCCGCGCCTTGCCTGGACTGAGGTGCGCGATATGATCCGCGCGCGCATGGCCGCGGGGCAGTATAAATCGGGCGATAAACTGCCGCGCGATGCCGATATTGCCGCCGAATTGGGATGCACCCGCACCACGGTCCACCGCGCGATGAACGCCCTGGCCAGCACAGGTTTGGTCGAGCGGGTGCGCAAAGGTGGCACCCATGTCAAGGCCGACCCCATCACCCGCGCGACCTTGGATATTCCCATCACCCGCCTCGAGGTTTTGGCCCAAGGCCGCGCCTATACGCACCGCGTCATCTTGGCCAAAACCGTGGCCAGCCCGCCCGAGGTTATGGCGCGCTTTGGCATCAAGGCGGCGCGTCTGATGCTGCATTTACAAGCGCTGCATCTGGCAGATCAGCAGCCCTATATTTGGGAAAATCGCTGGATTGATTTGGAAACTTGTCCCGAAGTTTTGGGCCTGGATTGGACGCAAAACAGCGCCAATGAGTGGTTGGTGCGCCACAAAGCCTATAGCCGTGTCGAGCTGCGCTTTGGCGCTGTGGCCGCGCCCCATGACATCGCCCCGCATATGAATGTCGCGCAGGGCGCGCCTTTGCTGCATATCGAACGCGCCACATGGCAGGGCGATGATCCCATCACCTTTGTGCAATCCTTTGCGCCGCAAGGCTATCATATCTGCGCGCAAAGCCAGCCTGTCTGATCAAAGCCTTTGGCGCGGCCCTACCAAAGGGCGGGCATAGCTGCGCTAACTTGGTGGGGTTACTTTGGTGCCAGCCCTTGGCCCAAAGGCCAGATTGATCCAATTGCCCGCAAAGATAATCCCCCCGCCCGCAATAACAAAAGGATCAATCGCCTCGCCATAGGCCAGCGCGCCGATCACCGCGATCAGCGGCAAGCGGATGAAATCTATCGGCATCACAAAACTGGCAGGTGCCAATGACAAGGCCGAAGTCAGGCAAAGATGCGCCGTCACCCCCGCCAGCCCAATCACGCAGAGCCAAGGCAGCGATTGCGCGGTGGGCAGCATCATTTCGCCATCATATCCCGCCATGATAAAGCCAAAGATCAATTGCATCAGCGTCAGCCAAAACAAAATCGACACGATGCTTTCGGCGCGGGTCAAGGATTTGGTCATCAGCGCCGTGCTGGCAAAAAAGAACCCGCAGGCGATCGCCGCCAATGTGCCAGCATTCATCATTGAAAAATCGGGGCGCGTGACCAGCAATATCCCGACAAAGCCAAGCCCCGCCGCCACCAGGCGCGGCGCGGTCAGCTTTTCGGCAAACACCAAAGGCGAGAGCAAAATCACCCAAATCGGCGCGGTGAACTCTAGCGCGAAAACTTGCGCCAGCGGCACCGTCATCATCGCATAGAACCACAGGTTTTGCCCCGTGAAATGCAGCAGATTGCGAAGCAGATGCCGGTGCAGGCGCTGGGCGCGGATATCGCCCAGCCTGCCCCATGCCGCAGACCCCAGCACGACCAAGACCAAGCCAATCACCGAACGCCACGCCATCACTTCAAAGGTGTCATGCACATGGCCCATCTGCCGCACAGCCACGGCCATAATCGAAAAAGAGGCAACAGACCCCAACATCCAAAGCGCCGCCGCCAGTGGGCGGGTGGCTTGCGGCGGGGGCGCGAGGGCGTGATCTAGGCTCATTGCCGCGCCGCCCAAGCGGGCGGTATTGGCCCGCCATAGGCCCAGTCCAGCAATTCGATTGTATGCACCACGGGCAAGCCCGCCATGGCCCCAATTTGCATCATGCAGCCGATGTTTCCCGCCGCAATCATCTGCGGCGCGGTGGCCAAAAGTTGGGCCACTTTGCGCGCTTGCAACTGCGCGCTGATCTCTGGCTGCAGCAGGTTATAGGTTCCCGCCGACCCGCAGCACAAATGGCTGTCTTGCGGCTCGCTCACCTCAAAGCCAGCGGCGCGCAGCAGGTCTTTGGGCGCGGATTTGATCTGTTGGCCGTGCTGCAAGCTACAGGCCGCATGATAGGCGATACGCAGGTTTTGCGCGGGCAGCACAGGCAAATCCATGCTTGCCAGAAATTCGCAAACTTCTTTGGCAAGGGCGGCAATCGTGGCGGCATCTTGCGCCAGATCACTGCGGGCAAACATATGACCATAATCCTTGATCGTTGTGCCGCAGCCCGAGGTGTTGATGATAATGGCATCCAGCGGCGCGCGCTGATGCTCGGCCATCCAGGCGGTGATTGTCGCGCGGGCAGAGCGATGGGCCAAATCCTCTTTGCCCATGTGATGGGTCAGCGCCCCGCAACAGCCCGCTCCGCGCGCAATCACTACATCGCAGCCCATTTTGCGCAGCAGGCGGATGGTGGCGGTGTTGATGTCGGTGTTCAGCACCTTTTGCGCGCAGCCCGCCAGCAGCGCCACGCGATATTTGCGCGGGCCAAGGGCGGCAAAGGTTTGAGGCATATCTTCGGGGCTAGGGCGCGGCAAGTTTTGCGGGGCCAAGTCCAGCATCGCGCGCAGCCGTGGGTCGGGCCACAAACGCGCCAAAGGTCGCACCATCTGCGCGGTGCGCAGCGCAAGGCGAAAGCGGGAAGGATAGGGAATCACCCGCGCCAACACCGCGCGCAGCAGGCGGTCAAACCACGGTCGGGCATAGGTCTTTTCGACATGACTCCGCGCCATATCGATCAGGTGCATGTAATCCACGCCGCTGGGGCAAGTGGTGGTACAGGCAAGGCACGACAGGCAGCGGTCGATATGAAGGGCGGTCTTGGCATCCGCCGCGCGGCCCGATTCCAGCATCTCTTTGATCAGGTAAATCCGCCCGCGCGGGCTGTCGCGTTCATCCCCCAAAACCTGATAGCTGGGGCAAGTTGCCGTGCAAAGACCGCAATGCACACAGGCGCGCAGAATTTTATTCGCTTCGGCAAGGGATGGATCGGCCAATTGGTCGGGGGTGAAAAAAGTTTGCATTTTATAGGCTGGGCAAAAATAGGGCCGCGATCACCACCAGCATGGGCGGAACGCCCAGCAGCGCTTGATAGGTTTTTGGCGTCAGCCAATCGCCCAAAGCATAGCGCGCACCCAGCGCGATGGCCGCCGCCAATACCCCCGCCGAAGCGGGCAAAATCAGCGGGGCGAAACCATCAAACCTTGTGGCCAGTCCAAGGCACACCGCCGCCACCGCAAGCCCATAGCCCGATGCCGCCCCGCGCGGCAACAGCGCCAAAGAGATATAGGTTCCAAAAAATACGATGATGGCAAAAACCGCGCTCATTTTTCCTCCGTAGATGGGCCAAAGTGTAAGGGAGGCAATCGCCCCAAGGGGTCAAACTGGGCCTTAAGCCCATGGCTTAGACGTGCGACATCGCGGCTTTGCGGGGCAAAAGGGGCAGCCCCCGCGCCGCGCAGTTTGATCGCCGCCCCGCGCCCTGCCACATGCGCGCGGACCACTTGATCGGCGCCTTGGGCCAGCAACAGCCAAACCAACCCGCCCGCCCAATCATAGACCACATCGCGCAAAAGATCGGCCCGCGTTTTGGCGACAATCGCCGCCACAATCACTGCCGCGTCACTGGGCAAGATCGACAAGCGCCAAATATCGCCCCTGCGCCCGTGTAGAAGCGCGGCATCGCGAATCCCCTGCCATATCGCGGCGCTTTGCGCGCCTTCGCACAAAGTGCAATCTCGTCCTTGCCGCAATTTTTCCACGCGATAGGCCACCGACCCTGCCATGCCCTCTAATCTGATGTAACTGCGCCCGCCCTGACGGGCCGCGCCAGAAATGTCATAGGCAGAGCCTAAGGCATGGCGCAGCGTGGCAAGACCTGCGGTGTCATCCAGCCCTTCGAGCTGTAAGGTTGCCTCGGCTTCGGGGATGGATTGCACCTTCAGCGAGATTTCCGTCAGCACGCCCAAAGTGCCGTGACTGCCCGCCATCAATTTCACCACATCATAGCCGGTGACGTTTTTCATCACCCGCCCGCCGCTGGCAATGGCCGTGCCGCGCCCATCGACAAAGCGCACGCCCAGCATGGCATCGCGCGCCGATCCAAGCTGCACTTTGCGCGGGCCGCTGGCGTTGCTGGCCGCCACGCCGCCGATGGTGGATCGCCCCTTGCGCCCCAAGAGCGCGCCCAGTTCGGGCGGTTCAAATCCAAGACGTTGGCGCTGGGGCGACAATAGCGCGGTGATCTCGTCCAGCGCTGTGCCTGCCCGAACCACCAAAGACAGCGCGGCGGGTTCGTAATGGGTGATGCCCGTCAGGCCAGTGGTATCAAGGATTTCCCCCTGCATATCGCCAATGGCGCGCGTGCCGCCGCCGATCACCGCAAGGGGGGAATTGGCGCGGGCCAAAGCCTCGCAAACTTCGGCTTCGCTGTGCGGACGGATCATCACGCCTCCCCGCGCCGCGCCGCGCTGGCACTTAGGGGGAAAACCTTGGCAGGGTTCAGCAGCCATTTTGGGTCAAACACATCTTTGATCCGCATCTGCGCCTCTAGGTCGGCGGCGGTGAATTGCACAGGCATCAAATCGCGCTTTTCGATTCCCACGCCATGTTCGCCCGACAGACAGCCGCCGACGTGCACGCAAAGGCGCAAAATATCTGCGCCCAGCGATTCCACTTTCGCCAGATCGCCGTCTTTATTTGCATCATACAGGATCAGCGGATGCATATTGCCATCGCCCGCGTGAAAGACATTGCCCACCGGCAAGCCATAGGCCGTGGACAGGGCGGCGATTTGACCCAAAACATAGGACAGGGACGAGACCGGAATCGTGCCATCAAGGCACATATAATCGCCCAATTGCCCCATCGCGCCAAAGGCGCTTTTGCGGCCCAGCCAAATGCGTTTGGCCTGCGCGTCATCGCGCGCTTGGGTAAAGGCCAGCGGGCTGTGACGGGCGGCTATGGCGCGAATGCGGGCAAGCTGTTCGTCAATTTCGTCGGGCGCGCCTTCGACTTCGATGATCAGCAAAGCCTCGCAATCGGGATAGCCTGCATGGGCGAAATCTTCGCAGGCGCGGATGCAAAGCCGGTCCATAAATTCGATGGCCACGGGCAAAATCCCCGCGCGAATGATATCGGCCACGCAGGCACCCGCCACTTCAGAGCTGTCAAAAGCCACCAAAACCGGCCTTGCGCCTTCGGGTTTGGGCAAAATGCGCAGCCACGCTTCGGTGACCACGCCGAGTTGGCCCTCTGATCCGCAAACAACGCCCAGCAAATCCAGGCCAAATCCGTCGCCAAAGGGCCCGCCCAGCGTTAGGATGGTGCCGTCCATTTGCACCAGTGTCACCCCCAGCAGATTGTTGGTGGTGACGCCGTATTTCAGGCAATGCGCCCCGCCGCTGTTCATCGCGATATTGCCGCCAATCGCGCAAGCCAGTTGGCTAGAGGGATCGGGCGCATAGAAAAAGCCGCGATCTTCGACAGCGCCCGTCACCGCAAGATTGGTGCGCCCTGCCTGAACATGGATATAGCGGTTTTCAAAATCGCAGTGCAAAACTTCGGTCATGCGCGCCACGCCCAGCACCACAGAATCCGCCGAAGGCATGGCCCCGCCCGACAGCGAGGTTCCCGCCCCGCGTGGCACGACAGGCACGCCCATTTCATGGCAAATGCGCAGCGTGTCGCAAACCTCTTGCGTGCTGCGTGGCAGCACCACGGCCAAAGGGGCGCAGCGATAGGCCGACAATCCATCGCATTCGTAAACCCGTGTTTGGGCGGGATCGTCGATGACGGAATCTTTGGGCAATACCGCACGCAGCCGCGCGGCGATTTCGGCGCGCTTGGCCAGCAGATCAAAATTGGGGCGCGGCATTTCCATCGTCGTTCTTTCAGACCGATACGAGACGATACTGGCCCAGAATGAAGGGGCACGCAATTGGCCTTAGCGGTGCTGCCCAAAATCCATCGCTGGTGTCGCGGCCAAGGTCAGCGGCGAAAACGGATGTTCTCGCGCGTGAGATCGGCGATTTTCGCCGCGCCCATCAGGCGCATATCGCGCAGAACTTCGTCGCGCAGCAGGCTTATGGCGCGCTCGACTCCGGCCTGCCCAGCGGCAGCAAGTGGGAACAGATAGGCCCGCCCAATGCCAACGGCCTTGGCCCCAAGCGACAGCGCCTTGACAATATGGGTGCCGCGCTGAATGCCGCTGTCCAGCATCACATCCAGCCGATCGCCCGCGCGATCCACCACTTCGGCCAAGCCGTCAAAACTGGCGCGCGCCCCGTCCAGTTGCCGGCCGCCATGATTGGATAAGATCACCCCCGTGCAGCCCAAATCTGCCGCCCGCTGGGCATCATCGGGATGGATCACGCCCTTTAGACAAAACGGCCCGCCCCAATCTTTGACCATCTGCGCCAGATCGTCCCAGTTTAGGGTTGGGTCCAGCATCTCGGTGAAGTATTTGCCGATCGACATGGCCCCCCCGCCCATATCAACGTGCCCATCCAGTTGCGGCAGTGCAAATTTTTCGTGGGTCAGGTAGTTGATCCCCCACATGGGTTTTAGGGCAAATTGCATCATCCCGCCCAAGGTCAGGCGAAAGGGAATGGAAAAGCCTGTGCGCTTGTCACGCTCGCGGTTGCCGCCCGTGATGCTGTCCACTGTCAACATCATCACATCCACCCCCGCCGATTTGGCGCGCGCCATCATCGCGCGGTTTAGGCCGCGATCTTTGTGGAAATAAAACTGATAGACCTGCGGGCCTGCAAATTTGCGCAAATCTTCAATGCTGGTTGTGCCCAAAGACGAGACGCCAAACATCGTGCCAAATTTGGCCGCCGCCCCTGCAACGGCCCTTTCCCCTTGATGATGAAACAATCGTTGCAGCGCTGTGGGCGACAGGTAAAAGGGCAAAGCCAGCTTTTGGCCCAAAACAGTGACAGAAGTGTCAATCTGCGATGTGCCGCGCAGAATGCGGGGCAGCAAATCCACCTCTTCAAAAGCGGCAGTGTTGCGCCGATAGGTGGTTTCATCGTCAGCGGCCCCGTCAATATAGTTAAAAATTGGCCCCGGTAGGCGTCGCTGCGCCAGCCGCCTGAAATCATGAAAATTATGGCAATCCGTCAATCTCATGGGGTGCCCCCGTGGTTTGTTCATCACATGTGCCGCCGCATTCATTTACCGCAAGGGCAAGGCGAACCGGCGCCAAAGCTTGCGCGATGTCTGGGCCATGTCAATCATTGTCGGCCCCAATTTGCGCCAAGGCCGCGCCTTTGCCGCCTGCACGCAACACCATTGGCACGATCAAGGCCACCGCCGCCAAGCCCAGCAACACCGCTGATAAAGGGGTCGAGACCAATGTTGCCCAATCCCCCTGCGCAATCGCCAAGGCTCGGCGCAATTGCTGCTCGGCCATAGGGCCAAGGATCAGCCCCACAACCACGGGCGCAATGGGATAGTTCATCACGCGCATGCCAAAACCCAAAAGACCAAAGATCGTCAACTGCATCAATTCAACGGGCGAGGGGTTCACCCCAATCGTGCCTAATGTGGCAAACAGCAATATCCCCGCATAAAGCCAATGGCGCGGAATCGACAAAAGTTTGATCCAAATGCGGATCATTGGCAGATTCAGCACCAACAGCATCACATTCGCAATCAGCAAACTGGCGATCAAACCCCAAACCAAAGTGGGCGCCGTCACAAACAAAAGCGGCCCCGGTTGCAAACCAAATTGCTGAAACCCGGCCAACATAATCGCCGCTGTCGCCGTTGTGGGCAGGCCCAAGGTCAATAGGGGCACCAGCGTTCCAGCGGCGGCAGCGTTATTGGCCGCCTCTGGCCCCGCCACGCCTTCGATCGCGCCATGGCCAAATTCTTCGGGATGTTTCGACATCCGCTTTTCCGTCCCATAGCTCAGAAAGCTGGCGATATCCGCGCCCCCTGCCGGCATGGCCCCAATGGGAAACCCAATGGCTGTGCCGCGCAGCCACGCCTTCCAAGAGCGTTGCCAATCGGTCGCGCTCATGCGCACCGCGCCCGTGATTTGATGCACCTTTTCATCTGCACCCGAAATCCGTGCGGCCACAAAAAGCGCCTCGCCAATGGCAAACATGGCCACTGCAATAGTGGTCACTTCGATCCCGTCCAAAAGCTGCGGCACGCCAAAGGCAAGGCGGGTTTGCCCTGTCAGGCCGTCAATGCCCACAAGGCCCAGCGCCAGCCCCAGAAACAAAGACGTCAAACCTTTCAACGCCGAATCGCCAAAGGCCGCAGATACGGTGACAAAGGCCAAGACCATCAGCGCGAAATATTCGCGCGGCCCAAAGATCAGGGCCAATTTCACAATGGTCGGCGCAATCAGCGCCAAGGCCAAAGTTGCCAAAAGACCAGCGACAAACGACCCAATCGCCGCGGTCGCAAGCGCGGGCCCTCCGCGTCCTGCCCGGGCCATTTTGTTCCCTTCGATCGCCGTGACAATCGAGGCCGATTCGCCCGGCGTGTTCAGCAAAATCGACGTGGTCGAACCGCCATACATCCCGCCGTAATAGATACCTGCAAACATAATCAGCGATCCCGCAGGATCCAGCCCATAGGTGACAGGCAGCAATAGCGCGACCGTCAGGGCAGGGCCGATGCCGGGCAAAACCCCCACCATCGTGCCCAATGCCACCCCAAGCAGCGCATAAAGCAGCAAGCTTGGGTCCATGGCTGTTGCCAGACCTTGATACAAAAAGCCAAGTGCTTCCATGGGTTAGCCCCCAAAAATAAGATGTTCCACCAAGCCAGCGGGCAGGTTCAATTTCAGCAGCCCATCAAAGATGCCATAGACCACCAAGGCCAATCCAAATCCCAGCGGCAATGCGCGGAATTTGCGATAGCCAAAGGCACGGGCGGTGCAAGCAAAGAGCAGCGCCGCCGCAAGTGAAAAACCGACGGCGCGCAAGAGCAATAGCTGCAACAGCAGACCAAAAACGATCCAGCCGACCGCCGCCCAGTTTTGATGGGCGCGCGGCCCATCTGCCCCTTTTAGCCCCGCATAAACATGGCCCAAGGCCAACAAAAGCAAAACCGTGCCAATTGCCTTGGGGGCCGCGCCCGAGCCGATGCCCGCATAGCCGCCCTTGTCGGGAATGGTAAAGCCTTGCCACAGCAGCAAAGCGCCCAGCATCGCAAGACCCAGCGCAATGATGAACGCCGCCCCAAAGGGGCGACGTCCGTTTTTTGTTTGGTCAAGATCGCTCATTGCACGAGGCCGATTTCTTTCAAAACAGCGGTGGTGGCGACGATTTCTTTGGCCAATTGCGATTCAAACTCTGCGCCTGCCAGATAGGTATTGGCCCAGCCTTTGGTTTCCAAGACCGACTTCCACCCTGCCGAATTGGCCATTTTTTCAATATCGGCGGCCACGGCGGCCTTTTGCTCATCGCTCAGGCCGGGAGCCGCTGCCACCATGCGCCAGTTCTGAACATTCACATCATATCCCGATTCCATCAGCGTTGGCGCATCAGTGCCCGCCCATTTTTCCGCTGTAGAAACAGCCAGCATGCGCATGGTGCCCGCTTCGACTTGGGGCAGGAATTCGCCCACGCCTGAAATGCCAACGGTCACTTGGTTGCCCAAGATTGCGGCCAGCGCCTCGCCGCCGCCCGAAAAGGCGACATAATTGATTTTGGTCGGGTCGATGCCCGCCGCTTGGGCCAGCAGGCCCACGGTGATATGATCGACGCCGCCCGCCGAGCCGCCACCCCAAGACACCGATCCGGGGTCTGCCTTCATCATCTCTACCAATTCACCAATGGTTTGAATGGGTGAAGCGGCAGACACCGCAATACCCACGGCCTCGCCGGTCAAGCGGGCAATTGGGGTCACATCGGCCAAAGTGACGGGCGCTGCATTGGTCAGAATCGCGCCAACCATCACATAACCGCCGACGATCAATTGGCTGGCATCGCCTGCCGCGCTGGATGCAAATTGTGCCAGACCAACAGTGCCGCCCGCACCTGGCACGTTTTGCACTTGAACCGAGGCGGAAACGCCTTCGGCAACCATGACTTCGGCCATGGACCGCGCGGTGCTGTCCCAACCGCCGCCGGGGGCCGCAGGGGCCATGATGGTGTAGTCATTCGCATAAGCGGGAACGGCCAGCACAGCCGCAAGGGCTGCGCCAAATAGGTAATGTTTCATTTTATCCTCCCCAAGGCGCAATGCGCCTGATGTTGATGCTTGGCGCAAGACGCCAAAGTTCATGATCTGCGCCCTCCAGCACGGATCTGGGCCAGTCTGTGCAGAAATTGCTGACAAAAACCTGACAGCTTGGGCAGGTTTTGTGCCAGCGGCCCCCTCATGGCGCGGTCGGCAGGCCCAAGGAACTGGTCCATTTGGCCAACATCCGCCGTCTTTTGCCCTGATCCAGATAGGCCAAAAGTCCTGGCCCCACGGCAACAGGGCGCAACTGCGGGCCAAGTTCGGCCTTTAAGCTGCTTTCAGATGGCCCCGCCGTCACATCGGGCCGTATCGCGGGCAGGCTTAGGTGATTGGCCATCAGGCTTTGGCCCTCTTGCCCCATCAAGAACCCCAAAAAGGCGGCGCCCAGATCGGGGTTGGCGCTTGCCCGTGGCACAAGCCCGATTCGGCTGACAACCACCGTAAAATCTCGCAACATCACCAGTCCCAAATCGGGGTGGCTGCGGGCCTGTTCGGCGGCATATGAGCCCAGAATATTATAGCCCAGCAACAAGCGGCCATCGGCGACGCGGCTGATGATATCTTGGGAGGTGGGAAAAAGCTGCACCCCCGCCGCACCCATTTGGCGCACCAAAGACCAAATATCGTCGAAATGCTCTAAATCGCGCACCAGATGTAAATAGCCAACCGATGAGGCGGCGATGTCATAGGTGCCAATCGGCCCGCTGCCCAACGGCGCACGCGGCTGCCCGCGCAGCCAATCCATCAAGGCAAGGCGTGACTGGGGCGGTTGCGTGGAAAAGCTGGGTTTGTGATAGACCAATACCGACGGCTCAAAGGTTAAGGCATAGGCTGTGCTTTGCCATTTTGCCCAATCGGGCCAAAGCCGATCTTGTGGGGTTTCGACGGCTTGGCCATAGCCATCGTTGGCCAGTTTCATTTGCAAATCCATCCCCGAAGAAAAGACGAAATCAGCGCTGCTTTCTCCTGCGTCGGTTTCGCGCATCACGCGGGCGGCAATATCGGCGGCCAGCATATCTTCATAGGTCACCGAATAAGTTGGGAATTGCGCCTGAAACGCAAAAATCAATGTCGCGGCGCGGGGTGCATCTAATGTCGAATAAATAACAAGGTTGCGCTGCGCGGGTTGCAAAGGCGCGTCAAAAACAACGGCCTGTCCGCCAGCAGGCCGCAGGCCCAGCACCAGCAAGACCACAATAAGAAAGATAGCGGTGATCGCATGAGGCGGCTTCATCACCCAAGCTTGCATCAATGCGCCCTGTTGCACAATATTTGTATTCGCGCGGCGCTTGGACTAGCCTATCTGTGGGGGGTGCTATGCGGATACTGCTGGTGGAAGATGACCGCGCTTTGCATGCGGCGTTGATGGCGCTTTTGGTGCAAAGCGGCTATGCGGTCGATGGCGTGATGGATGGCGGCTCTGCCGAGGCTTTGGCACGGGTTGAAAACTATGACTTGGTCATTTTGGATTTGAATTTGCCGCAAATGGATGGGCTTGACGTGCTGCGTGCCATTCGCGGCCGCGAGGCGCGCAGCCGCGAATCTCAGCCCGCGATCATGATTCTCACCGCCCGTGCCAGCAGCGATGATCGGGTGCGCGGTCTGGATCTGGGGGCGGATGATTATCTGGCAAAGCCCTTTGATGTGCGCGAGTTCGAGGCGCGCGTGCGCTCTTTGCTGCGCCGCCAAGCGGGTTTGCGTTCGGCCCATGTGGCCTTGGGCGAGGTGACGCTGGATTTGACAACGCGGCAGGTCAGCGCAGGCGGCGCCGTGCTGGATATCCCGCGCCGCGAACGGGCGCTGCTTGAGCTATTGTTGATGCGCGCGGGCAAGGTTGTGGCCAAGGAATCCATTGTCCAATCCCTAACCTCCTTGGACGACATCCTATCGGATAATGCGATCGAGCAATATGTCTCGCGTTTGCGAAAACGTATCGCGCCCTATGGGCTGGAACTGCGCACCGTGCGCGGCATTGGCTATTTGCTGGATAAACGCGGAGAGCGGGGATGAGCAATGCCCCAGACCCCGCGTCAAAGGCCGTTCCCTATTGGCTGCGCCGGCGACTGTTGCTTTGGCTGTTTTTGGCGACTGCGGTGATTGGTGTCTTCGCGCTGGTTGATACCTGGCACGAGGCGCAGCGCACAGCGCAATCGGTGTCTGACCGCGTTTTGTTTGGTTCGGCCTTGGCCATTGCAGAACAAGTCAATCTGGACGAGACGGGCGTGCTGGAGGTGGATATTCCCTATTCGTCGCTAGAGATGCTATCCTCTACGGCGCAAGATCGGGTGTTTTATCGCATTGACGGCCCAGAAGGGGCCTTTTTGTCGGGCTATTCAGATTTGCCCATTCAATCGCCGCAACTGGGGGACTCTATTTTTGCGGCAGGGCGATTTTTGGGCGAAAACATCCGCAGCGTCACTTTGGCACGGGTGATTTCAACAGGGGCAAAGGCCATTGAATTTCGGGTAACCGTGGCTGAAACCACCCGCGCGCGCGCCAGTTTGGCGCGGCAAATCCTGCTGCGGGCGGGGCTGCGCTTGCTGGCTTTGGCGGTGACATTGGCGGTGATCGTTTGGGCTGCTGTCTCTTTGGCACTGCGTCCGCTGGCTCATCTGGGGGCGGCCATTGCCTTGCGCTCGCCGGCTGATCTGCGCCCCGTCACCCTGACCGCCCCGCAAGAAGTTGGCCCGCTTTTGGCGGCGATCAACGGCTTTATGGGGCGTCTTGATACGGCGCTATTGGCTTTGCGCAATTTTACGGGCAACGCCAGCCATCAATTGCGCACCCCGCTGTCGGTGGTGGGGGCCCAATTGACGCTGATCGAGAGATCGTCCAATCCAAAGAATGCGGCGGCGGCGATGGATCAGGCCAAATCCGCGCTGGCCCGCGCTGAACGGGTATTGGCGCAATTGCTGGTGCTGGCGCGGGTTGATGCGGCGCAAAGTGCGGCTGCCATTGGGGCCATGGATGTTGCCGATGCCGCCCGCCGCATGGCCGCAGAAATGGTGCCTGCCGCGCTGCAAGCGGGCATTGATCTGGGCTATGAGGGGCCAGATCATGCCATGGCAATCGCCGAGCCTGTGCTGCTGGGAGAGCTATTAAAAAACCTTCTCGACAACGCCCTGCAATATGCGGGGCGCGGGGCGCTGGTCACCATTCGTTTGCGCAGCCATACGACACATGTGATCCTTGAGGTCGAGGATAGCGGCCCCGGCTTTGAGGGGGCGATTGCGCCCAAACGGGGGCAGTCCTTGCGCCCTCAAACCAAAGATCAAAAGGGCAGTGCGGGCTATGGTCTTGGCCTTGCCATTTGCGGCGAAATCGCCGCTCTATTTGGCGGTGTGATGACATTTGGGCAGGGGGCGGATGGGCGCGGGCTGCGTGTTGACATCGTGCTGCGCAGTTTGGATGGGCGCACATTATCCTAGGGTCTGGCGTGCTATTCATTC
>CAXNIF010000003.1:0-16164 GCA_964202345.1 Cypionkella sp. | reverse complement strand
GGCCGATATGAAGGCGCTTTTCGACGGCGTGGGTGCGGGCGATACCGCTGGAATCTGGGAGGGCGCGCCCAATCTGCGCCCAGATTTCCGCGCTCAGCATCAGAAAAAACTCGACAAAGCCGCCCGCGCCGCCAAAGCCGAGGAAATGATCTGATGCTGATTCAAGACCATGATCGGGCAGGGGGCTATTGGGGCGCGATTTACGCCTTTTGCGCGGTCAAAGGCCTGCAAGTGGTGATCGATGGCCCAGTAGGCTGTGAAAACCTGCCCGTGACATCGGTTTTGCATTACACGGACGCGCTTCCGCCCCATGAATTGCCCATCGTTGTGACGGGTTTGGGTGAAGAAGAACTGGGCCGCGATGGCACCGAAGGCGCGATGCGCCGCGCGTGGAAAACCCTTGATCCCGCTTTGCCGGCTGTGGTGGTAACAGGGTCGATCGCTGAAATGATCGGCGGCGGTGTCACGCCGATGGGCACCAATATTCAGCGGTTTTTGCCGCGCACAATTGATGAAGACCAATGGCAATGCGCCGACCGCGCCATGACATGGATTTTCACTGAATTTGGCATGACCAAGGGCCGTATGCCCCCCGAAGCTGACCGCCCCGAAGGCGCGCGTCCGCGCGTCAATATTCTAGGGCCGATGTATGGCGTGTTCAACATGGCGTCTGATCTGCACGAAATTCGCCGCCTTGTTGAAGGGATCGGGGCGGATGTGAATATGGTGATGCCGCTGGGCGCGCATGTGGCCGAAATGCGCAATTTGGTCAACGCCGACGCCAATGTTGTGATGTACCGCGAATTTGGGCGCGGTTTGGCCGAGGTGCTGGGCAAGCCCTATCTTCAAGCGCCGATTGGTATGGATAGCACGATCAAATTCCTGCGCACTTTGGGCGATATGCTGGGCCTTGACCCCGAACCGTTTATCGAGCGGGAAAAGCATTCCACCCTAAAACCCATTTGGGATTTGTGGCGCTCGGTCACGCAGGATTTTTTTGCAACCGCCAGCTTTGCTGTGGTCGCCAGTGAAACCTATGCGCGCGGGCTGAAGCATTATCTTGAATCAGACCTTGGCCTGCCCTGCGCCTTTGCTGTGGCGCGCGTTGCGGGGCAAAAAACGAACAACGAGGCCGTTCGCGCCCTATTGAAACAACACCGACCACTGGTTGTCTTCGGCTCGATCAACGAAAAGATGTATCTTGCCGAAATGAAGGGCGGCTTTGGCCCAGCGCCCAGCTTTATTCCTGCCAGTTTTCCGGGCGCTGCCATTCGCCGCGCGACAGGCACGCCGATGATGGGCTTTGCAGGCGCCGTCTATGTGCTGCAAGAGGTCTGCAACAGCCTGTTTGACGCGCTGTTCCACATTTTGCCCTTGGGCAGTGAGATGGACAGTGCCGCCGCCACGCCGACGAATTTGCGCCGCGATTTCCCATGGGATGTGGATGCCCAAGCGGCGCTGGATCGCATTGTCGCCACCCATCCGATTTTGACCCGCATTTCAGCGGCCCGCACCCTACGCGATGCTGCTGAAAAGGCCGCGCTGGATGCAGGCGCCGAGCGGGTCGTTTTAGAAACCGTCACCGCATTGCAGGGCGATCTTGCCCCAAATGCCCCCCGATCACAGGAGAGACAGCATGAGTGATTTTTCAGCAAGCGGCGATCTTAGCGGCGTTAAGCGCGTGAGCCGTATCGAATTTAGCCTGTATTTCAGCATGATTTTTGTGCTGGCGCTGGGCCTGCATCTGGTCCGCTACCCTGTTGCGGTTTTGCGCCACCTGCGCTTGCCCCGTTCTGGCCCCTTGGCTTGCGCCATCAAAGATGCGCGCGCCATCACGCCCATGATTTTCCGCGGCTAACCCCGCTGACATCTCTTTCGACCCTTGGCGACAGGGGCCGAAGCATTGGGGGGCATTCCGCCCCTCGTCACCCAGCCGCAGGGATTGCGGCGTCGGCACGAATATCCGGAGGATACTATGGCTGATAAATCCGACCTGTCGTTCACAGGTCTAACCGACCAACAGGCGCAAGAGCTGCACTCGGTCTACATGCAAGGTCTTTGGTTGTTCACAACCATCGCCGTTGTTGCGCATGTGGCCGTGTTCATCTGGCAACCTTGGTTCTGAGGGAGATTGAAACATGAGCAGCTTTTACAAAATCTGGCTGATTTTCGATCCCCGTCGCGTGTTTGTGGCACAGGGCGTGTTCCTGTTCCTGCTGGCCGCGATGATCCACCTCGTTCTGCTGTCGAACCCAGGCTACAACTGGTTCGACAAGGCAAATGCCAAATATGGCTATGCGCCTGCCGCGACCGAGTAACCCAACCCCTTGTTGCGGGCGGCGCGTTCCGGCCGCAACAAACCCGACATTTTCGACATAACCCGACGCGCGCATTCGCGCCGTCCAATCGCGGAGGGCAAGCATGGCTCTGCTTAGCTTCGAACGTAAATATCGCGTGCCCGGCGGCACGCTGATCGGCGGAAACCTGTTCGACTTTTGGGTCGGCCCGTTTTACGTTGGTTTCTTTGGGGTCACGACCTTTTTCTTCGCGGCCCTTGGGACAATTTTGATTTTCTACGGCGCAGCGATGGGGCCAACATGGAACCCGTGGCTGATTTCCATTGATCCGCCCCCCGTCGAAAACGGGCTGGCTTTTGCCCCTCTGATGGAGGGCGGGCTGTGGCAAGTGATCACGATTTGCGCCATTGGGGCCTTTGTGTCTTGGGCGCTGCGCGAGGTGGAAATCGCGCGCAAGCTAGGGATTGGCCTGCACGTGCCCGCGGCCTTTGGCGTGGCGATTTTTGCCTATGTCACCTTGGTGGTGATCCGCCCCATTTTGATGGGGTCTTGGGGCTATGCCTTTCCTTACGGCATTTTCAGCCACCTCGATTGGGTGTCCAACACGGGCTACACCTATGGCAATTTCCACTATAACCCGGCGCATATGCTGGCCGTCAGCTTCTTCTTCACCACCGCCTTGGCCTTGGCGCTGCATGGTGCCTTGATCCTGTCGGCGGCCAACCCGCCAAAGGGTCAAGTGATGAAAACCCCCGATCACGAAGATACCTTTTTCCGCGATTTGATTGGGTATTCGGTGGGCACCTTGGGCATTCACCGCCTTGGCCTTTTGCTGGCCCTGAATGCCGGATTTTGGAGTGCAATTTGCATTCTGATCTCGGGCACAATCTGGTTCGAGCAATGGGTTGATTGGTGGAGCTGGTGGCTAGAACTTCCATTTTGGGCCAATATTCCAGGAGGCGTAAATGGCTGAGTATCAAAACATCTTTACCCAAGTGCAGGTGCGCGCCGCCCCTGAAATGGGTATGGTCGAGCAAGTAGAAACCCGAAATCGCACCCAAGGGGCCAGCTTTTCCACCCTTGCGGGCTGGTTTGGGAACGCCCAATTAGGGCCGATCTATCTTGGCACTTTTGGGGTCATCTCGCTGGCCACGGGCGCGATTTGGTTCATGCTGGTGGGCGCGTGGTTCTGGTATTTGGCGGATTTCAACCCTGCCATTTTTATGCGCGATCTGTTCTGGATGGCGCTAGAGCCGCCAGCCCCCGAATATGGCCTTGGCTTTGCGCCTTTGGCCGAGGGCGGTCTTTGGCTGATTGCCAGTTTCTTTTTGCTGGTTTCCGTCATGACATGGTGGGTGCGCACCTATTTGCGCGCCGAGGCTTTGGGCATGGGCAAGCATGTGGCTTGGGCCTTTGCCGGTGCGATCTGGCTGTTCTTGGTGCTGGGCCTTATCCGCCCCGTCTTGATGGGCAGTTGGAGCGAGGCCGTCCCTTATGGCATCTTCCCGCATCTGGATTGGACAAATCTGTTCAGCCTGACCTATGGCAATTTGTTCTATAACCCCTTCCACGCGCTTTCGATTGTCTTTCTGTATGGATCGGCGCTGTTGTTTGCGATGCATGGGGCAACCATTCTGGCTGTCACCCGTTTGGGCGGTGACCGCGAATTGGAACAGATTGTCGATCGTGGCACGGCATCGGAACGCGCGGCTTTGTTCTGGCGCTGGACGATGGGCTTTAACGCCACGATGGAGGGCATCCACCGCTGGGCTTGGTGGTTTGCGGTTCTGGTCACTGTCACCGGGGGCATCGGGATTTTGCTGACAGGGACTGTGGTGGACAACTGGTATGTCTGGGCGCAAGACCACGGCTATGCCCCTTTGGATTGATCTGGAAAGGATAGCAGATGTCGGATAAATTTTATCACGAGAGCGAGCCTACATCAGCCTTGCGCTCTTGGGTTTTGTGGCAAATGTTGCGCGGGATGGGCTATGCGGCCGTGTTCGTTGTGACCATTGCCGTTATCTTGGGCGGGCTTTGGGCCATTGGCCAAATTCTACCCGAAGAAAGCAAACAGGCCCCATCTCCCTATAGCCAATTGATCAGCCCTTTGATCGTGGCCGAGCAACTGGCATAAATCTTGGGCTGGGCGGTTCGCACCGCCCGGCCCCTATCGGCGTTTGGGCCATATTGCCGGCCCAAGCTGTCTGGGTTTCCACGGCCCAGTTCCCTTCCTGCTGGCAACAGGCAACTGGTGCCGCTTGCGACGCGCTGCGGCACCCCTTTTGCCCCATTCGTTCGCACCATCTGAAAGTAGGCAAGACATGACCACGGCAACCCCTCTCTTGGACAAAGTCCATCTGCCCGCTGATCTGCGTCACTTCAGTGATGAAGATCTGACAAACCTGGCGGGCGAGCTGCGCCGAGAGGTGATTGAAGTGGTCTCGCAAACGGGGGGGCATCTGGGGTCATCGCTGGGCGTGGTGGAGATGACCGTGGCGCTGCACGCGGTATTTGACACCCCGCGCGATAAGTTGATTTGGGATGTTGGCCATCAATGCTATCCGCATAAAATTCTAACCGGACGGCGCGCCGCTATGCGCAGCTTGCGCCAAGAAGGCGGGCTGTCTGGCTTTACCAAGCGCAGCGAAAGCCCCTATGACCCCTTTGGTGCGGCCCATTCCAGCACCTCGATTTCGGCAGCTTTGGGCTTTGCCGTGGCACGCGATATGGGCGGGCCAGTGGGTGATACAATAGCGGTGATTGGCGATGGGGCTATCACAGCGGGCATGGCCTATGAGGCGATGAATGCCGCAGGCCATTTGGGCAAACGATTGTTCGTGATTTTGAACGATAACGATATGTCCATCGCCCCGCCTGTGGGCGCGCTGAACAGCTATCTCAATCGCTTGGCGCAAGACACGCCTTTGACCGGCCTGCGTGATTTGGCTGCAGGGGCGGCGGATGCTTTTCTGCCCAGCCCGCTGCGCGATGCCGCCCGCCGCGCCAAAGAATTGATCACGGGCAGCCCCCAAGGGCGCACGCTGTTTGAAGAGCTGGGCTTTGATTACATCGGCCCGATTGATGGGCATGACATGGGCCAATTGCTGGCAAGTTTGCGCGCCGCCAAAACCCGCGCGCGTGGCCCTGTCCTGATCCACGCCGTCACCGTGAAAGGCAAGGGCTATGCCCCTGCCGAGGCATCCGCCGATAAATACCACGGCGTTGCCAAGTTTGACGTGCTGTCGGGCGCGCAAGCCAAGGCGAAATCCAATGCCCCCGCCTATACCGCCGTCTTTGGCCAAGCCCTGGCCGATGAGGCCGCGCGCGATGGGCGTATCATTGGCATCACGGCGGCCATGCCTGCAGGGACGGGGCTTGATATTTTGGCCAACCGCTTTCCCGCGCGGGTCTTTGACGTAGGGATCGCCGAGCAGCATGCCGTCACCTTTGCGGCGGGCATGGCGGCGGGGGGGCTGAAGCCCTTTGTGGCCATATATTCCACTTTTTTGCAGCGCGGCTATGATCAAATCGTGCATGATGTCGCGCTGCAAGGTCTGCCCGTGCGTTTCGCCATTGATCGCGCGGGGCTGGTGGGGGCCGATGGGGCGACCCATGCAGGGGCCTTTGATATCGGGTTTTTGGCGAATCTGCCAGGAATGGTGGTCATGGCCCCCAGCGACGAAGCCGAGTTGGTGCATATGGTCGCCACCGCCGCAGATTATGATGCAGGGCCAATCGCCTTTCGCTATCCGCGCGGCGAAGGCGTTGGGGCGGTGATGCCAGAGCGCGGTCTTGCCGTCGAGATTGGGCGCGGCCGTGTGATACGGCAGGGGCATGATCTGGCGCTGTTGTCCTTTGGCGCGCATCTGGCCCAATGCCACCTTGCCGCCGAGATTTTGGCCCAGCAAGGGATCCAAGCCACCATCGTTGATGCCCGTTTTGCCAAGCCGTTGGATATGGATTTGATTTTGCAATTGGCCCGCCATCACCCCGCGATGATTACTATTGAACAGGGGGCAGGCGGCGGCTTTGGCGCCCAAGTTTTGCAATCTTTGGCCGCCGTGGGCGGGCTGGATCATGGGCTAAAGCTGCGCTGTATGACCTTGCCCGATCGCTTTATCGATCACGCCTCGCCCGAGGCGATGTATCGCGATGCAGGGCTGACGGCGCAAGATATTGCGCGCCTGGGCCAAAACCTCTTGCAAGACCATCTTGGCCGCGCCCTGCGGGCCTAACCGCCAAGCATCAACAAAAAAGGCCCAGCAAGATGCTGGGCCTTTTGGTTATGTCGCCGCCATTAGGGCGTGACAGGTGCCGGCGCATTCGGGCTGAATTGCGACAGATAGGCGTAAAGATCAGCGGCAATTGCCGCGTCCTTGACCTTGAACATCATTTTGCTTTTGGCACCGCTGTCGGCCAATTTTTCTTTCAAAAAGGCCGCTGGATCTTGGACATAGGCAACAAAGTCGGCCTCGTTCCAAACCAGCCCCGCCGCGCCTGCGGCCACAATGGATTCGCCGTATTTGAAATCAGGATAGGATCCTGCTTGACGGCCAAACACGCCGTATAGGTTCGGGCCAGTTTTGCCCTTGCCCGCCAATACCGCGCCTGTATCGTCCATCACCATATGGCAGGTCTGGCACTGCTTAAATGTGGCCTCACCCTTTGCCGCATCGCCCGCCGCATAGGCAGGTAGCGCCAGCGTCAGTGCGGCGATGGTTGCCGAAAGAATGGCTTTCATGTCTCTCTCCCAAGTTGGGGCAAAAATCTGCCCATTGTGTTCAGAACTGTGGCAAAACGTCGCCCCGTCAAGGCGCGGGGCAAAGAATTTTTGCCCCCCCTCACGCCACGGCATGCGAGATGGCGCATTGCGACCATAGGTTGCTTAATGCTGCGACGAGGTGGTCGATGTCGGCGTCTGAGTGATAGGGCGATGGGGTGATGCGCAGCCGCTCGGTGCCTTTTGGCACGGTGGGGTAGTTGATGGGCTGCACGTAAATGCCCCAATCGCGCATCAAAATATCCGAGATCATGCGGCATTTGACGGGATCGCCAATCATCACTGGCACGATATGGCTGTCGTTTTTCATATGCGGGATGCCGTGGCGATCCAGTTTGGCGCGCAGTTTGGCCACTTGTTCGCGCTGGCGCTGGCGTTCGACATCAGAGTTTTTCAAATGGCGAATGCTGGCGGTCGCGGCGGCGGCCACGGCGGGGGGCAGGGCGGTGGTAAAGATGAACCCGCTGGCAAAGCTGCGGATGAAATCCACCAGCGCGGCCGAGCCGGTGATATAGCCGCCCACCACGCCGTAGGCCTTACCCAAAGTGCCTTCGATCAGGTCAATGTCACCCGCCAGCCCTTCGCGTTCAGACACACCGCCGCCGCGCGGGCCATACATGCCCACGGCATGCACTTCGTCGATATAGGTCATCGCGCCATGGGCTTTGGCCACTTGGACGATTTCTTTGATAGGGGCGATGTCGCCATCCATCGAATAGACCGATTCAAAGGCCACGATCTTGGGACGATCCCCCACGGCGGCCAGTTTGCGATCTAAATCGCGCCAATCATTATGCTTCCAAATCACCTTATCGGCGCGCGAATGGCGCACGCCTTCGATCATCGAGGCGTGATTGCCCGCATCCGAAAAAATCACCGCACCCGGGATGCGCGCGCCCAAAGTAGACAGCGCCGCCCAATTGGACACATAGCCCGAGGTGAACAGCAAAGCCCCCGCTTTGCCGTGCAAATCGGCCAATTCGCGCTCGAGCAGCAAATGATGATGGGTATTGCCCGAAATATTGCGCGTCCCCCCCGCGCCCGTGCCGCAAGCCTGCACACAATCAACCATCGCCCCCACCACATCAGGGTGCTGGCCCATGCCCAAATAATCATTGCTGCACCACACCGTGATATCCCCCACGGCCCCATCACGATGCGCCAAAGCCTTGGGAAACGCCCCGCGCTGACGCTCTAACTCAGCAAAACTGCGGTAATTGCCATCGGCTTTCAACTGATCAAGCTGGGCGGTGAATAGGCGGTCAAAATCCATGGGTTAATCCTTCAGTGTCTTGATCGTGTGTTTAGGTTTGGGCAGCATCCAAGTCCAGAGCTTTGCGTCTGGCAGGGGTAGTATCATGAAGAAATGTTCCAGCAGCGCCAAGGCCGCCAAAACGCCCAGCAGCGTCAGCCCCAGCTCTTGCTCTATGCTGGCTTGGCTGAAAATGAGATAGGCAATCCCCCCTAATATCATCGTGGCCAATAGGCCAATTGAGATGAAGAAAAACATGGTGGCGGGGCCCATGCGAAAGTGGCTGACAAGATGGGTGATTGGGCTGGGAATGAATTGCAAATTGATCCGCGGCACGCCTAGAAACAGGTTAATCTTCGCCAAGCTGCGCGCGATCAGCAGCAGCGCGAAAGTGGCCCCCGCCATGGGGTTTGCCGCGCCCCATTGCAGGGCAATCAGCAAGAGCATCCCCGCCAAAAGCGCCGCTTCGTGCCATGCGATGGCGGTGATGGCGCGGGCGAGGCGCGCGCGTGTCGGAAGGCCTTTGGGGCAGGGGCTGCGGTTGGGGCCTGTAATGACGCCCGACAAGAACGCCAGTTCAATCCACGCCCACAAACATAGGGCCGCGCCAAAGCCCAGATAAATCTGCGCCGCCGTTGCGCTGTCGCGCGAAGCGATCGCCCCCCACACCCCAAGCGCCGCCAAGGGCAGGCCAAAGATCACCGATTGCATATGGGCGCTGGGGCCGATGTTATCGGCCACCCGCACCCGCCACAAGATCAGCCCCGTGGACAGCCACCATGCCATCAACACCGCAAGCGCGGCCAAAAGCGGGCTGGTCATCCTGTGCCCCCCTGTGCCACGCCGTGATGTGCTGTGCCAAACTGGGTCAATAGCTGGGCTCCAACCGCACCGAAGCGGGCGGTGTATGCGTTTTGACGGGAATGGTGTAAAGCGCCGCAAAGGCCGCCAAGGCGCGCACGCTGCCCTGCGCGCGCAGCATCGCCCCGTGCAATCCGCCTTGGCGTTTGCCCGCGTCGATTTGGCCAAAGGCATCGCGCATCCGCCGCAAATTTGGCAACCAACGCGGATGGTCGATGTTCAATTCAATCGGAAACACCTGCCGCGCGATCGCGGAGGTTTTGCGAAACACCTCTTGGTCATACCATTCGATATCCACCCCCAGCGCCGCATGGAACGCAGGGCGGGCATGGTCGCGCACAAACATGGTCGAATAGACCGCCGTCAAGAAAAAGCGGATCCACAGCTTGTTGACAAAACTTGTCGTCAACGCGGGATCGGTGCGCATCAAAAGGGCAAAGGCCTCGCCATGCGAGAATTCGTCATTGCACCATTCGCGGAACCATTTGAAAATCGGGTGAAACCGCTGATCGGGGTTGGCCTCAAGATGGCGAAAAATCGTGATATAGCGGGCATAGCCGATTTTCTCGGACAAATAGGTGGCGTAGAAAATGAACTTGGGGCGGAAATAGGTGTATTTCTTGGCGCGGGTCAAAAAGCCCAGATTCACCGCCACCCCCGCCTCGCGCAGGGCATCGTTGATAAAGCCCGCATGGCGCGCCTCGTCGCGGGCCATGTAATTGAATAATTCGCAAATGTCGGGATTGCTGCCGCGCCGTTTCATTTCCTTATACAGCACGCAGCCCGAAAATTCAGCGGTGCAGGACGAGACCAGAAAATCGATAAATTCGGCGCGCAATTTGGGTTCCATCCCTGCCCAATCGATTTGATCCCAATCGGCGTTTTTCTTGAAATGCATTTTGTTGGGATCGGATTTCATTTGCGCAATCAGCCCATCCCAATCGGCCCTAACCGACGAGACATCGATTTTGTCCAGCGCCTCAAAATCGGTGGTATAAAAGCGCGGGTTCAGCAAGGTGGTTTCGGTGGCCATGGCCGTGGTGACGCTGGTGTCAATGCCAAGATCATCAGCCATATGCGGGGCAAGTTCGCCAGTGGGGGCATTCATAGCGTGATCTCCTCGGAAAATGAAAATTCGCACAGCTCCATAAAGCCAAAATCGCCCGTGGCCCGTGTCCACAGGCGTTCAATCCACGTGGCGCGGGTGATGGTGGCGATACGTTCTTGCACGATCAACTCGCCGTAAGCGGCCAAGATGGGCGCGCCATGCACCAAAACCTCGTCTCCTGGATAGACGATGGCCCCGTTGTCAAAACGCACATGCGCGTGCAGGCTTTCAAAGCGGTGGCTGACTTCGACAGTGCAAGGCACTTCTTCGACCTTTTTGCGAAATAGACCCATGATTTCGTTCCCTTAGTTTGTTTGTTTTGGTCACTTTGCTTGTAGCAACCGCTCAAAAGCCGCGCGGTTGTCGTCGCCAAAGGCGCCCAATTCGGCGCTCCAGCCTGTGGCATCGTCGATGGCGGTCAAACGCCCGTTCGCAAATTCCACGATGCGAATGGGCAAAGACTGATCGACACGCGCCACAGTGCGTGCGCGGGTGACCCCGCTTTGGATCACAGTAATGAACCCGCCATGCGGCAGATCCATCAAGAGCGCGCCGTTTTCGTCTAAAACTGTCACGGCTTGGGCAGATTTGCTCTGCAAAATGATGCTGCGCTCTTGCACGATGGGGGCATCATCGGGGCGGCCCGCAGGTTCGCGCCCTGTCAGCACGGCAAAGCAGGTCAGCACCAAGCTGGCCAAAACCAAGCCCAACATCGCCAAAAGCAAGGGGCGCGGGATCATGTCGGGGTTATGCGGTTTGCTGGGCATGTAATCGGTCATCATCGGCTCCTATTTTGCGGCCACAGGGCTGGGCATTGCAGGGCTGCGGCTGATGCGCGGGGTATTGAGCCGCGCTTTTGCGGCCGCGGTAAAGATGTCGGCGACCTCTTGGGCATGGGGAATTGCCCGCAAAGCAGGCTGCGCGCGTCCCAAAGCCCAAGGCCGCGCATGGGGCCACAAAACCAGATAGGAAATGCGGGTATCGCCCAAGGTTTCAAAGGCCAGCGTCCCCGTGCCAGCCGCGCTTTTGGCCAAATGCGCCGCCCCAATTTGCGTGAAGGGCAGGTTCAGCGTGACCGTCAAGGCCGCGCCCACGCGCATGGCCACCCGCGCCGATGTGATGGTGTACACAGTGCCGCGCGCTTGGACGAGGGCCATCAGGGACAGGATCGAAACGGCCAGCGCCCCAACCATCAGATAGGGCAGCAGCACAACCATCACCGCGCCGATATTCGCCCCAAAGGCGGCAATGCCATTCCACAGGCCCAAAGCGGTGAAATAGCCCGCCACCCAAGTGATCTTATAGGCCTCGCGGGCCAAGGCCCATGCATTGGGCCGGCCTTGCCACAAAATCTCTTCGCCCGCTGGGGGCAACTCTGGCAGGCCCGGCAGGGCCTCGGTCGCAAAATCTGAAAGATCGCGCTCGGTGGTGCTGGGTGTCATGGCTGCAATTCCTTTCGACGAGATGCCCCGCGCCGCCGCGCCGCGCGGGGCGTTGTTTCAATGACCGCGCTTGCGCTTTTCGGCGGCATAAAGCGTGCCGCCCGCATAATAGGCGCTGATCTTTTCTTCCTCGAGCAGGGTGATTGCAATTTTCGACTTGGTCGCAGGCACCGTTTCGAAAAGATCGGACGACAAGCTATTGATGCGCACGCGGTCAGATAAAACCTTGACCATGGGCATGGGCACCAATCTTGTCTTGCCAGAATTCAGCTTGATTTCCAGATAGCGCACCAATTGCTCTGGCACGTCCACCCACATATCCGAAATCGTGCCGACCACTTTTTGATCGCCCGCTTGGACAGGCAGTCCGCGCGGATCGCGCCCTGCCGAGACCGCAAAGCCCGCAGCCTTGGCCATGGGCATGATTTTGTTATGCCCATGCCCGTCCAATTCAGGCACATCGCGGCGCGGCGCCCAAGCGGCGGGGCCGACACCGTCTTTCATCGGATTGCCCATGGGCGCATGGGGGAAACCCTCGCTCATGGCGGTGCGCCCCAGCGCCAGTTCGCGGGCCTCACGCGCGCCATTTGGCACGGTCACTTCGCCGCGGCCATGGGGCAGGATAAAGGTCTTTGGGCGCGGCAAGGGAAAGGGGCCTTGGTTGGGGGCCACGGTGCCGTCTTCCGCCTCTAGCGGGTAGCCCTCGCGCATATTTTCGGTTTGCAAGTAATACACCAGCAGCGCGAAAAAGCCCCAAAATAGCCAAATGGCCAAAGACGCAAGGTCAAAATTTCCAAAAAACGTGGTTCCTAGCATGGTCATCCTCCGAATGGATCAGGTGGGAAAATCGGCAAGGCCGACTTTCGTGGTTAAGGGTGGTTTTTCCGTCAATAGGCGCGTGCGAACCAAAGGCCCAAGCACGATAAGTGTGGCAAAAAGAATGCCAATTTCCGTGTGATAAACAAAAGTATAGCCAAAGGCGGGGCTATCGAGTGCGCTGCCCTGTGCCAGATGTGCAGCCGCGTCGCGGATCGTGCCGCCCAAGGCGATAGACAGGCCCGCCGCCGTCGCTTGTGCCGCGCCCCATGCCCCCAAAACCAAACCGCCGCCCAAACGTGCCCCGCTTGCGGGCAAGGCCATGGCAGCGGTCAAGGTGGACACAAAGAACAGCCCCGACCCAAGGCCAATGGCCGCCGCACCCGCAAAGAACAGCGCGGCCGATCCCATAGGCCCGGCCAAGACCACGCTGGCAAAAGCGGCGATACCCACCATCAAGCCGCGCGCGGCCAAACGATAGGGATCTTGCCCGCGCAGCATCCAGCGCGCGGCCAAGCCAAATCCGCACAGCGAGCCAAGGGCATAGATCGCCGTCAAGGTCGTCGTCGCCCCCACCGATAGGCCCAGCACGGCGCCGCCATAGGGTTCCAACAAAACATCTTGCATGTTAAAGCCCAGCGCACCCAGCGCGACCACGGCCAAAAGCCGCCCTGCGACACCGCCCGCCATCAAATCACGCCAAGCATCGCTAAAACGGGGGCGCGGTGCGGCCATTTCCGCCGCGCTCATCGGGCGCAGCTTTTCTTGCTTCCACAGCGCAACAAGGTTCAGCCCCAGCGTCAGCAGCGCTGCACCTTGCACAACACGGATCAACCGCAAATCCGAAAAATCCGCCAGCAAGGCCCCAATAATCAGCGCCGATATCGCCATGCCGATCAAAAACATCACATAAAGCAGCGCCACCACGCGCGGGCGCTGTTCTGGGTCGGCGCGATCCGCCGCCAGCGCCAGACCTGCCGTTTGCACCATATGCAGGCCAATTCCCGCCATGATAAAGGCCAAGGCCGCCAAAACCTCGCCCGCCCAACTGGGGCCAATCGCCTGACTGCCGCCCAACAAAATCAGCGCAAAAGGCATTACCGCCAAGCCGCCCATTTGCCACAAGCTGCCAAACCACAAATAGGGAATTCGCTTCCACCCCAGCGTACTGCGATAGCTGTCGGATTTGAACCCAAACAACGCACGAAACGGGGCCGACAGAACGGGCAAGGCAATCATCAGCGCCACCACAGTGGCGGGCACGGAAAGTTCGATCATCATCACGCGGTTCAGCGTGCCCAGCAGCAAAACCGAGGCCATGCCCACCGACACTTGAAACAACCCCAGCCGCAGCAATTGCGCCAGCGGCAGGCCCTTTGACCCCGCATCGGCAAAGGGCAACCAATTCACCCCCAGCGCCGCAATCTGTGCCCGGCCAAGGATCATGCCCGATACTCCAGACACTCACTGGTGTAAAATCCGCTTGAAATACGATCGACGCGGCGCAGCCGCCCGCCGCAAGCGGCCTGCAGGCGCGAAAACTTATGCGGCTGCATCGTCGGTGCGCGGTCGGCGCGGGGGAACAATTTTCCCGCATTCCACGCCAGCGACAGCAGCGGCGAGGCAGGGGCCACTGTGAAAACCACCTTTTGCGCGCTCGCGCCGATCTTGTGCAAGACATCGGCAATATCGGCGGCGGAATAGTAAATCAGGCTGTCCATCGCCAGGACAAAATCAAAGGGGCCAAGGGCGGCATCGGTCATATCCCCCGCCACAAAGCGCACATGGCGGGCCAGATTTTCGGGCAAACGGCGGGCCGCAATCTGCAGCAAGGCAGGCGAGATATCCACCGCCACAACCTCTGCCCCGCGCGCGGCCAGTTCTGCCGTCATTTGCCCCGCGCCGCAGCCGCCATCCAGCACCCGCGCCCCGTGCAAATCTTGCGGCAACTGCGCCAGCATCAGCGCGCGCATCTGGTCGCGCCCTGCCCGCACTGTTTGGCGAATGCGCGATACAGGCGCGTTCGAAGTCAGCCGCTCCCAGGTTTGGGTGGCGGTTTGGTCGAAATAGTTTTCGACGCGGTCGCGCGTTTGGGCGTAGTCTTTGGACATCAATCAAACCCCAACAATTCGAAAATCTCGCGGTCGGGCAGGGGGGCGGGGCTGCTGCCTTCGCCCGCAACCGAACGCCACAGCGTATCGGCCAGCCGCATATATTCGGCCCGCGCCATCACGATGTCTTCGCTGTCGTCCATTTCAAACAGCGTCTTCTTTTTCAAACGCGAACGGCGGATTGCATCAATATCGGGCATATGGGCCAAGCGGTTAAACCCAACGCGGGCGCAGTAGCGGTCCACCTCATCCGTCTCGCGAGAGCGGTTGGCCACGCAGCCCGCCAGCCGCACCTTGTAATTGCCCGACTTGGCCTGCACCGCCGCAATAATGCGGTTCATCGCATAGATGCTGTCAAAGTCATTGGCGGTGACAATCACCGCGCGGTCGGCATGCTGCAAGGGCGCGGCAAAGCCGCCGCAGACCACATCGCCCAAAACATCAAAGATCACCACATCGGTATCTTCCAAAAGGTGGTGCTGTTTCAGCAGCTTCACTGTTTGCCCCACCACATAGCCGCCGCAGCCTGTTCCGGCAGGCGGCCCGCCCGCCTCAACGCAGCGCACCCCGTTAAAACCAATGGCAACATAATCTTCTGGGCGCAGTTCTTCGGCGTGAAAATCCACATCCTTCAAAATGTCGATCACGGTGGGCTGCAAGCGCCCCGTGAGGGTAAAGGTGCTGTCATGCTTGGGATCACAGCCGATTTGCAGCACGCGCTTGCCCATCATCGAAAAGGCAGCAGACAGGTTGGACGATGTGGTCGATTTGCCAATTCCGCCCTTGCCATAGATGGAAAACACCTTGGCCCCTTCGATGCGGGCGGCATCATCTTGATGCACCTGCACCGATCCCTCGCCGTCAAGTCCACGCAGATTTGGAACGCTATCAAGGCTCATGATCTGGCCCCTTTCATTTTGGTGCAAATACCTGCGCCGCAGGCATCGCGGGTGACGCTGGGTCTGGGGGTGAAGACTTGGCTCATTCGGCGGCCACCCCTTCTAAACGATCTTCCAATTCATCCGCTGCCGATTGCAGCGCCGCCAAAGTGGCGGCATCGGGCGCCCAATAGGCGCGGTCAGAGGCTTCGAGCAGTCGGTTGGCCATGCGGGCCGATGCTGCGGGGTTCAATTGGGCCAGCCGCGCGCGCATGGCATCGTCCAGCACAAAGGTTTCCGAAATGCGCTGATAGACCCAAGGTTCGACGGCCTGTGTGGTGGCAGACCAGCCCATCGTATTGGTCACATGCGCCTCAATTTGGCGCACGCCTTCGGCCCCATGCGAGAGCAGGGCCTCATAGAATTTAGGGTTCAGCGTGCGCGCGCGGCTTTCCAAGGCGATCTGTTCGGATAATTTACGCACCTTGCCCGAACCGCGCGTTTGGTCTGAAATATATACTGGCGTATCCACGCCGCGCTGGCGTTTCACCGCGCGGGCAATGCCGCCCAACGTGTCAAAATAGTGATCCACCGACGTGACGCCCAGTTCCACCGA
>CAXNIF010000002.1:0-16609 GCA_964202345.1 Cypionkella sp. | reverse complement strand
AATTCGGCCAAGCGAATTGCTGTTGATCGACCAAGACTCTGCCACGGCGCGCGACATCGCGGATGAGATGGGCACCGTCATCACCGAATTGTCACGCGCCAGTTTTGATAGCGCCTCGGCGGACAAGCGCCTTTGCGCCGCCTTTGCCGTGCAATCCATGGATGCTTTTGGCACATTTGATCGGGCAGAGATTTCAGCGCTTGGCGCGATTTTGGATTATATCGCCCTGACCCAGCGCGGCCAATTGCCCCTGCTGCGCCACCCCGTCCAAGAAAAACAGGGCGGCACGATGTTGATTGACGCGGCCACGCGGCGCAATTTGGAACTGGTGCAATCGCTGTCGGATGCGGGGGGTCATGCGCTGCTTTCGGTGGTTGACCGCACACTATCGGCGGCGGGAGGGCGGCTTTTAGAGCGGCGGCTTGCCAATCCCTCTTGTGATTTGGCCCAATTAAAACAAAGGCATGACGCGCTGGCCTATTTTTTGAATGGGCTGAATACAACACAAGACTTGCGGCAAAAGATGCAGTCTTTGCCGGATATGGAGCGCGCTTTGTCGCGGCTGGGTCTTGATCGTGGTGGCCCGCGCGATTTGGCTGCCCTGCGCGATGGGCTGACCACCGCGCTTGCGGTGGCTGACGTGCTGGCGCGCGGCGATGCGCCGATGTTTAGCGTGACAGGATTGCAAAAGGGCGAGGTTTTGGCGCAAACGCTTGCCGCGCAGGTGGTGCAAAACCCGCCTCTCTTGGCGCGCGAGGGGGGCTTTGTTGCAGATGGCATCGATGCGGAATTGGACGGGCTGCGCAAATTGCGCGATGATGGGCGCGGGATCATCATCGGTTTCGAAGCGCAATATATCCAAGAAACTGGCATCCAGGGCCTAAAGATCAAGCATAACAACGTGCTGGGCTATTTCATTGAAACATCGCCGACCCAAGGGGCGCGCCTGATGGCCCCGCCCTTATCGGCCCGCTTTATCCATCGCCAAACCACGGCCAATCAACTGCGCTTTACAACGGTTGATTTGTCCACGCTGGAGACGCAGATCATGAATGCGGGTGCGGGCGCAATCGAGATTGAGCTTGGGCATTTTGCCAGATTGCGAAATCTGGTGCTGGAGAATGCCGCGATGATTGCCGAGATCACGCAAATCTTGGCAGAGGTGGATCTGGCCACCTCTTGGGCGGAATTGGCGCTGCAGGAAAATTGGACGCGCCCCATTTTGGACGATTCGCGCGCATTCACCATTACAGGCGGGCGTCACCCCGTGGTGGAACATGCGCTAAAGCGAGGGTCAAGACGGGCGTTTGTCCCCAATGATTGCGCTTTATCTATGGGCGAAACCCCTGCGATTTGGCTGCTGACTGGCCCCAATATGGCCGGGAAATCCACCTTTTTGCGGCAAAACGCCCTGATCGCTGTGCTGGCCCAAGCGGGCTGTTTCGTGCCGGCGGCCTATGCCCATATCGGTATTGTGGATCAATTGTTCAGCCGCGTCGGGGCCTCGGATGATTTGGCGCGCGGGCGGTCTACATTCATGGTCGAGATGGTGGAAACCGCCGCGATTTTGAACCAAGCGGGCGATCGCGCCTTGGTGATATTGGATGAAATCGGGCGCGGCACCGCCACCTATGACGGGTTGGCCATCGCTTGGGCCAGCTTAGAGCATTTGCAGGCGGTCAACAAATGCCGCGCGCTTTTTGCCACGCATTACCACGAACTTACCGCGCTGGCGTCCAAGCTAGACGGGCTGCAAAACGCCACGATGGCCGTTAAAGAATGGAACGGCGAGGTGATCTTTTTGCACGAGGTCACATCGGGCGCGGCAGATCGCTCTTATGGGGTTCATGTCGCCAAATTGGCCGGTCTGCCCGAAGCGGTGATTGCCCGCGCGCAATTTGTGCTGGAATCGCTGGAAAAATCCGAACGCGACGGCGGCGGCAGGCCCAAAGCCTTAATCGATGATCTGCCCTTGTTTCGCGCCGCCGCCCCTGCCGCGCCAAAAATGTCACCCATCGAGACCCGGCTGCGGGACATCTCCCCCGATCAGCTAAGCCCGATGGATGCGTTGAAATTATTGTATGAATTGCAAGGGTTATTGCCCAAAGCCTAGGCGGCAGGGGTAGATGACACCCCAACTTGGGCGGGCCGCAAAAGGCGATCATGCAGCATAAAGCCTTCTTGCGCGACTTGGATGATGTCCCCCGCTTTGGTGCCAGGCAAAGGGGCCTCGAACATCGCTTGGTGCAATTGCGGATCAAATTGATCGCCGACTTTCGGGCTAACGGGGGTTAGGCCGTGCTTTGCCATCACACTGGTCAACTCGCGCAAGGTCAAATCAACGCCCTCTGCGAGCGCCGCCATTTCTGGCGCTGCCCCATCACCTGTGGTTTCCAAAGCGCGCTTTAAATTGTCATAAACGGGCAACAAATCCCGCGCCAAGCGAGAGGCGCCGTAAGCTTCGGCTTCGCGGCGGTCGCGCTCGGCGCGTTTGCGGGTGTTTTCGGCATCGGCCAAAGCGCGCATAAAGCGATCGCGCATATCATCGCGCTCGGCGCGCAATTGATCGATTTCGCTGACCTCTGGGGCCACAGATTCGGTTGCATCTAATTCTGGGGTTGCGTCCTGCGCCATAACCATCGTCCTATTCATTAGCCTCACTGACAGCGGGCGTTGTTTAGCCTGTTCCGCGATCAGATAAAAGCCTGCTTACAAGCTGAGCCGTATAATCGACAATCGGAACTATTCGGCCATAATTGAGCCGCGTGGGGCCAATCACCCCTACCGCGCCCACAATCTTTCGATCACTGTCCATATAGGGAGAAACCACCAAAGTGGAACCCGATAGGGAAAAAAGTTTGTTTTCCGAGCCAATAAAAATGCGCACCCCCTCGCCTTGTTCGGTTAGGGATAAAAAATCGGCAATGTCGCGTTTGCGTTCAAGATCGTCAAACAATTCGCGGATTCGATCAATGTCATGCGATTGATCCACCTGATCGTCGATCAAATTGGCGCGGCCGCGCACAATGAGCCTTTCGCTGGCGGTGCCATTATTTTCCCATAGGGCCAATCCGCTTTCAACCAGTTTACTGGCAAGGCTGTCGATCTCTTGCCGATGTGTCGCCATCTGGCGTTCGACGGCCAAGCGCAACTGGCTGAGCGTAAGGTTTCCGACCAATGCATTCACAAAATTGGCCGCCTCGCGCATGGCGGATTGGTTCAGGCCCGCAGGGGGGGTGAAAATGCGATTTTCCACGCGGCCATTGGCAAAAACCAATACCACCAGCGCCCGATCTGGCGCCAGGCTGACAAATTCAACTTGGCGCAAAACGGTTTCGGTTTTGGGTGCAAGCACAACGGAGGCCCCGCGCGTGATGCCCGAAAGCGTGGCGCTGATGTGGTCAAGCATGGCGGGTATATCTTGTTCGCCCGTGGCGGCATTGTCCATCTTGGCACGATCGTCTGCGCCGACGTCCCCCACCTCTAAAAGACCATCAACAAATAGCCGCAGGCCCTGTTCGGTGGGAATTCGCCCCGCCGAGACATGCGGGCTGTTCAGCAAACCCAAAAGCTCTAAATCCTGCATGACATTGCGAATGGTCGCAGCAGATAAGGGCTGTGACATGCTGCGCGTCAAGGTGCGCGATCCCACCGGATCGCCCGATTCCAAATATCCCTCGACCACACGGCGAAACACTTCGCGTGTGCGTTGGTTCATATCGGCTAAGGTGCTTGATTTTTCGAGCATGGCATCTATTTGGGCTCTTGGGTGGCTTGCGTCAATCCCGCTTGCATCAATGGGCCTGCTCGTCCTATCTGGCACAAAAGTGAAAGGACACAACATGCGCCCCTCTGGTCGGAAATTAGACGAAATGCGGTCGGTTTCTATTGAAATCAACGTGATGAAACATGCCGAGGGCTCTTGCCTGATTAAAATGGGCGATACCCATGTTTTGTGCAGCGCCACGCTGGAAGAAAAAGCGCCGCCTTTTTTAAAAAACACTGGTCTGGGATGGGTGACCGCCGAATATGGCATGCTGCCCCGCGCCACCGATTCGCGGATGCGCCGCGAGGCGGCTGCGGGTAAGCAATCTGGAAGAACACAAGAGATTCAACGGCTTATCGGAAGAAGCCTGCGCGCGGGTGTCGATCGCGCCGCCATGGGAGAGCGGCAGATCGTCGTCGATTGTGACGTCCTGCAAGCCGATGGTGGCACAAGATGCGCCTCGATCACAGGCGGCTGGGTCGCGCTGCGCTTGGCTATGAACAAAATGTTAAAGTCAGGGATGATCACCTCTGATCCGATGATGGATCATGTTGTCGCCATTTCTTGCGGCATTTATGCGGGGCAACCCGTGTTGGATTTAGATTATCCCGAGGATTCTGCCGCAGGAACCGACGGCAATTTTGTCATAACGGGCCGTGGAAAAATGATCGAAATACAAATGAGCGCCGAGGGCGCAACCTTTTCCCGCGCAGAATTGGATCAGCTTTTGGATTTATCCCAAAAAGGCGCGGCAGAATTGGTCGCGGCGCAGCGTGCGGCTTTGGGGCTATAGATGCGCCGTTTTCGGGAAAAAGCATTGGTTTTGGCCACGCATAACAAGGGAAAGCTGGCCGAAATCCAAGATCTTTTGCGCCCCTTTGACATTGCGGTGAAAAGCGCGGGCGATTTGGGTTTGCCAGAGCCTGACGAAACCGAAACCACCTTTGTTGGCAATGCCCGAATCAAGGCCCATGCCGCCGCCGCCGCCACGGGCTTGCCCGCATTGGCGGATGATTCGGGAATTACAGTGGATGCTTTGGGCGGCGCGCCCGGGGTTTAGACGGCCGATTGGGCCGAAACGCCGCAAGGGCGCGATTTTGTTATGGCCATGACGCGCGTCTGGGCCGAACTTGAGGCGAAAAACGCGCCCTTTCCACGTCTGGCGCAATTTCGCAGCACTTTGGTTCTGGCTTGGCCCGATGGGCATGACGAAATCTTTGACGGCGTGATGGAGGGCGAGGTGATTTGGCCCATGCGCGGCACAAATGGCCACGGCTATGACCCAATCTTTGTGCCAAAAGGGCAAAATATGACCTTTGCCGAAATGGACAGCGCGGCGAAAAACGCGATCAGCCATCGGGGCCGCGCCTTTTCCAAGATGATTGCGGGCTGTTTTTCGTGACGATGGCCCAAGATTGGCGCGAGGGTGGGTTTGGTCTTTATATCCACTGGCCCTTTTGCAGCGCGAAATGCCCCTATTGCGATTTCAACAGCCATGTCTCGGGGCAAATCGACCAATCGCAATGGGCGCAGGCCTATTTGTCGGAAATTGCCCGCTTGGGCCAAGAAACTGAAGGCCGCATTTTGGACAGCGTGTTTTTCGGTGGCGGGACGCCGTCTTTGATGAATCCCGATCTGGTGGATGCCGTGATTGCAGCGATACGCCGCGCTTGGCCTATGCGCAATGATCCCGAAATCACCCTAGAGGCCAACCCAACCTCTATTGAAGCGGGCCGTTTTCGCGCTTACCGCGAGGCGGGCGTGACCCGTATCTCGATGGGGATGCAGGCCATGAATGACCAAGATTTGCGCCGCCTTGGCCGAATGCATAGCGCTGCCGAGGCAATGGCCGCTTTTGATATCGCGCGCAGCCAATTTGACCGCGTGAGTTTCGATTTGATCTATGCGCGCCAAGATCAAACTTTGGCCAATTGGCGCGCCGAACTTTGCCGCGCCTTGGACTTGGCTGTCGATCATTTGTCGCTGTATCAATTGACCATCGAAGACGGCACGGCTTTTGGCGCGCGCCATGCAGCCGGTGGGTTGCGCGGCCTGCCCGGCGATGATCTTGCGGCCGATCTTTACGCTTTGACACAAGATTTGACCGCCCAGCACGGTTTTCATAGCTATGAGATTTCGAATCATGCCCGCGAGGGGGCCGCCTCTCGCCACAATTTGGTTTATTGGCGCGGCGGGGATTATCTGGGCATCGGGCCTGGGGCGCATGGGCGCTTGACGCTGAACGGCACCCGATGGGCCACCGAATGCCCAAAAAATCCTGAGGCTTGGCTGCTGTCGGCGCTTGGCGGCGGGGCAACCGAACTTGCGCGTGAGGCACTAACCCCAGAGGGCCATGCCACGGACTATTTGATGATGTCGCTGCGACTGGCCGAAGGCATGTCCCTGCCCCGCTATAATGCGCTGTCACCGACGCCGCTGAACATGGCCGAAGTGGACGACTTGGCGCGGATGGGCCTGCTGGACATGGCAGAAAACAGGATTTTTGCCACGGACAGCGGGAAAATCGTGCTCAACGCGATCATCCGTCAGTTATTGGCCTGAGGCGTCGAAAAATCTGCCGAGGAAATCAATCGGCAAATGCGATCCAACTCATCCAAATCATGATAGCTGATGGTGACAGTCCCGCCGCCGGTTACGCCATGGGTGATTGTCACACCCATTTTTAGATTTGCCGACAAATCCGATTCCAAGGCGCGAGTGTCGGCATCTTTTTCCAGATGCTGCGGCCGCGCGGGCGTGGAAGATTCTGCGGTCTTTGCGGCAGGCTTGCGCATCAACTCTTCAACGGCGCGCACCGACAGGCCCTTTGTCACCACCTGCTGGGCCAAAGCGGCGGCATTGTCATGGCCGATCAAGGCACGGGCATGACCCGCCGATAGTTTGCCCTGCCGCACCAAATCTTGCACAGAATCGGGCAAGGTCAAAAGCCGCAAAAGATTGGCGATATGGCTGCGGCTGCGCGCCAATCCTTCGGCGATTTTTTCTTGGGTGTGGCCGAATTTATCCATCAATTGCTTATAGGCCTGTGCCTCGTCGATGGCGTTCAAGTCGGCGCGTTGGATATTCTCGATGATGGCGATTTCCAGCATTTCCATGTCAGAGAATTCACGGATGATCACCGGCAAAACGTGCAAGTTTGCGGCTTGCGCTGCGCGCCAGCGCCTTTCACCGGCCACAATCTCGTAGCGCCCATTATCGGCAGGGCGCACGATCAGCGGCTGAATGACGCCCTTTTGGCGAATAGATTCGGCCAATTCCTCCATCGCTTGCGGCTCGAAGATCCGGCGCGGCTGGTTGGGGTTGGCGAATATCTTTTCGATGGGCAAGCTGGTATCTGCTGCGCGCTCTTGGCTGGGGGCGCTGCGAGAATTGTCCAAATTAACATCGGCCATCAAAGCCGAGAGCCCGCGCCCCAAACCGCGGCGATCATTCTTTTTGTCCATGTTTTTCGTCCCTGTATCAGCGGTTTATCGGATGACGCGCCACAATTTCACCGACCAAGGCGCGGTAAGCTTCGGCACCTTTGGAGACACTGTCATAGCTGAGAACCGATTGTGCAAAGGATGGTGCTTCGCTGAGGCGAACGTTGCGCGGGATTACAGTTGTAAAGACCAGATCGCCCAAGGTCTCGCGCACATCGGCTTCGACTTGTTGCGACAATCGATTGCGCGAATCGGTCATGGTCAGCACCACGCCTTCGATTCGCAATGTTGGATTGGCCGATTGGCGCACTTCGCGGATCGTCACCATCAGTTGCGATAACCCCTCTAGGGCAAAAAATTCGGCCTGTAGCGGAACAAGGACGGAATTGCTGGCCACCAAGGCGTTGATCGTCAGCAAACTAAGAGATGGTGGACAATCAATCAAAATGAAATCAAGGTTTAGCGCCGCAACATCTGTCGCCCGAAGCGCGCCCTGCAGCAGAAAACTGCGCTTTTCATTCGAGACAAGATCAATATCCGCCGAGGCCAGATCCGCATTGGCAGGGACAATAAATAGCCCGTCAACGGTGGTGGGCTGCATGGCCTTGGTCAAAGACGCATCACCCGTCAACAGATCATAGCTGGTGGTTTCGCGCGAGGTGGTGGCCACACCAACCCCTGTCGAGCTGTTGCCCTGAGGGTCAAGATCAATCAACAGAACCTTCGCGCCCTTTTCAACCAAACCAGCCGCCATATTGATGGCCGTCGTCGTTTTGCCAACGCCCCCCTTTTGGTTGGCAATAGAAATGATAAGCGGGGCCATGGTCTTCTCCTACCGGGTTTCTATATTTCGTATCACCAAGACGGCGGCGTTTTCATCGGTTTTGCTGGGCCGTTTTTCAACATCAAAGCGCCATTTTTCCAATGCTGCATCTATTTCAGCATCGCAATTGCGCCCCTTCGGGAAAACCGCCACCCCATCTTGTGCGAGATGCGGTGTCGCATGGGCCAAGAGCTCTGTCAACGAGGCCAGCGCCCGCGCCGAGACAGTTTTCGCCTTTAACGGGCCAAGCTGATCGATTCTTTTGGCATGGACCACAACCGATAAGGAAAGTTGCCGAACCATTTCCCGCAGAAAGGCCGCTTTGCGCTGATCTGATTCGACCAAGACCATTTTTTGCGCGCCCATAATCGCCAAAACGATCCCCGGAAAACCACCGCCGCTGCCGATGTCTAACCAAGTGTCCTCTGGATGCCCCAGGTCGAATAATTGGGCAGAGTCCAAAACATGGCGCTGCCAAATCACCTCTATGCTGGATTTCGACACCAAATTTATAGCGGCGTTCCAACGGCGGGCTTGGTCAGAAAAATGATTGAGCTTGGCCAATGTTTCACGTGAAACATCCAGCCAATCGGGGGCTGGATTATCCATTTCGCCCCACGGCACGGTCTCGGCGCAGATAAGAGATGATCAGCAACAATGCAGCGGGTGTCATCCCCTCGATTTTGCTGGCAAGATGGATATTCGCTGGCGCGATGCGTTGTAGTTTTTGCGACAACTCGTTCGACAGGCCGGGCAGGCCCGCATAGACAAAGCCTGATGGAATCTGCAAAGCTTCGTCCGCCCTTAGGCGCAAAATGTCGCGATCTTGGCGTTGGATATATTGCACATAAAGCGCGTCTTTTGCGCTTTGCTCCTGAATGTCGCGGTCAAAAGCGGCAAACTCGGGCACCAATTGGGCGGCGTGGTCGATGGTGACACCATCAAAGGCCAGCACGTCAAAGGCCGAACGGCGGCCCCCGTCCATGCTTAGGGTGATGCCCACGGCCTGCAATTCTTTTGGGGAAAACTGATACCCTGTCAAAGCCGCCTTGGCCTGCGATAGGCTGGCCATCTTGCGATCAAAGGAATCGGCGCGCGCCTTTGACACGCAGCCCAATTCTATGCCAAGGCCCGTTAAACGCTGGTCGGCGTTATCGGCCCGCAGCGCTAGCCGATATTCCGCCCGCGAGGTGAACATGCGATAGGGTTCGGTCACGCCTTGGCTGGTCAAATCATCCAGCATCACGCCGATGTAGCTATCGGTGCGGCTAAAGCGTTGCATTGGGCGATCTTGCGACAGTAACGCGGCGTTCAACCCCGCGACCAAGCCCTGAGCCGCAGCCTCTTCGTAGCCAGTGGTGCCATTAATTTGCCCTGCAAAAAACACCCCTTGCAACGCCTTAAGCTGCAAGCTGGGCTCAAGGCCGCGCGGATCGAAAAAATCATATTCGATGGCATAGCCCGGCTGGGTGATAACCACATTTTCCAGACCAAGGATGCTTTGCACATAATCTTGCTGCACATCGGCGGGCAAAGAGGTGGAAATCCCGTTGGGATACACAATTGGGTCGTCCAAACCTTCGGGTTCTAGAAATATTTGGTGGCTGTCCTTATCGGCAAAACGGACAACCTTATCTTCGATGCTGGGGCAATAGCGCGGCCCTACCCCGCTGATATGCCCGCCATACATCGCCGACCGCGAGAGATTCCCGCGCACGATGTCATGCGTTTTGGCATTGGTCTGGGTGATCCCACAAGAGATTTGGGCCACAAAAGGCGCGTTGTTCATAAAGGAAAACATCGTCGGGTCGTCGTCACCCGCCTGTTTGTCCAAAATGTCCCAATTGATGGTGCGCCCATCCAATCGCGGCGGCGTGCCTGTTTTCAGCCTGCCCTGCTGCAAGTTCAAATCGGCCAGTTGCGCCGCCAAAAGTTTTGACGGCGCATCGCCCACACGGCCACCTTCGCGGCTTTGATCGCCCAAGTGGATGACGCCGTTTAGGAATGTGCCGGCTGTAATCACAACAGCCCTTGCCGAGAGCTGAACCCCGTCTGCCAATACCACGCCCCGCGCGCGCCCTGAGTCCAGCAACAGGCTGGCCACTTCGCCCTGTAGGATCGACAGCGTTTCATATTGGCCCAAAAGATTTTGAATCGCCGCGCGATACAGCTTGCGGTCGGCTTGGGTGCGCGGGCCTTGCACGGCGGGGCCTTTGCGGCGGTTGAGTAGGCGAAACTGAATGCCTGCCCTATCGGCGGCGTGGCCCATGATCCCATCCATCGCGTCAATCTCGCGCACCAGATGGCCCTTGCCCAAACCGCCGATCGCTGGGTTGCAAGACATCACACCGATTGCTTCGCGCTTTAGCGTGACCAAGGCCGTCGCGGCGCCCATCCGCGCGGCGGCGGCGGCGGCCTCTGCCCCCGCATGCCCCCCGCCAACCACGATGACATCAAATTGTTTCACGTGAAACACTCCTACTTGCCAATGCAAAAGCTGCTGAAAATCTCGCCAAGCAAATCCTCGACACCGATATGCCCCAATATCCCCTCTAGAGCGGTTAGGGCAACCCTAATCTCGGTGGCGACAAGCTCTGGCTGTTCGCTGGCCTTGGGCAAAAAAGCAATGGCTTTGGTCAAGGCCGATTCGGCGGCCAGCAAGGCGCTACGATGGCGCTGGCGGGTAAAGACCCCCGCACTGGCCGCCTTTCCTTCCAGCCGCTGCGCGATTTGCGCAAGCAATTCCTCGACGCCTTGCCCTGTTTTACCCGACACAGACGGCCCGCTTGCCCCGCGCATATCGCCCTTGCCCAGCAAGAAGATATCATCGGCACGCGGGATGAGTGGAAAAACCTCGGCCCTATCTTGGGCCAAGAAAATCCGCAAATCGGCAGACTCTGCCCGCGCCTTGGCCCGCGCGATGCCGATGCTTTCAACGACATCGTGTGAGTCGCGCAAGCCTGCCGTGTCCAGCAGCGTCACCGACAGGCCCGCAATCGACATCCGCACCTCTATTATATCGCGGGTCGTTCCTGCGATTTCCGATGTAATGGCGGCTTCACGTTTAGCTAAGGCATTCAACAAAGTGGATTTTCCAATATTGGGCGCGCCCAAAATGGCCACTTCAAATCCTTCGCGAATCTGCTCGGCCGCCACGCTGCCCCGTGATTCGGCGGCGATGTCCCGCACCAAAGATTGCAGCAAATCGCGCAGCTCTGGGGTGACATCGACGGGCACATCTTCATCGGCAAAGTCTATCGTGGCCTCGATCAAGGCGGCCGCGCGCAACATGGCGGCGCGCCACGGGCCAACCTTTGCCGCAATCGCCCCCGACAAAACCTGTAGCGCCTGTTTGCGCTGGGATTCTGATTCGGCGTCAATCAAATCGGCCAAACCTTCGACTTGGGTCAAATCCAAGTTGCCATTGTCCATCGCGCGGCGGGTGAATTCGCCCGCCTCCGCCAGGCGCAGCCCGTCCATCGACGCCAAAACTTCGCTGACTTTGGCAACAACGGCCAGCGAGCCATGCAGATGCAATTCGCCCGATTCCTCGCCCGTGAAGCTGGCCCCTTGGTCGAAAACAATCACCACGGCCTGATCAAGCACATCACCGCCAAACCGCAAGGCGCGCAACGCGGCGCGGCGCGGGCTGGGCACATCACACAGTTGCGAGATGGCCCAATGCGCCTTTGGGCCAGAAATACGGATCACCGCCACCCCTGCCCGCCCTCGCGCTGAGGCCAAGGCAAAAATTGTATCCATCAGCGGCCCCTAAGCCTAGCTGTTCATCGAATCAAAGAATTCGGAATTGCTTTTGGTTTGCTTAAGCTTGCCCAGCAAAAACTCGATGGCATCGGTTGTCCCCATCGGGTTTAGAATGCGGCGCAAAACATAGGTCTTTTGCAGATCAATCTTATCAACCAGCAAATCTTCTTTGCGGGTGCCGGATTTCAGAATGTCGATGGCCGGGAAGACGCGCTTGTCGGCGACTTTGCGATCCAGAACGATTTCGCTGTTGCCCGTGCCTTTGAACTCTTCAAAGATCACCTCATCCATGCGCGAGCCTGTATCGATCAGCGCCGTGGCGATAATGGTCAGCGAGCCGCCCTCTTCGATATTGCGGGCGGCGCCGAAAAACCGCTTGGGCCGTTGCAGGGCATTGGCATCCACACCGCCCGTCAACACTTTTCCCGATGAGGGAACAACAGTGTTAAAGGCGCGGCCAAGGCGGGTGATACTGTCCAGCAAAATGACAACATCGCGCTTATGTTCCACCAGACGCTTGGCCTTTTCGATCACCATTTCGGCAACAGCCACGTGGCGGGTGGCCGGTTCGTCAAAGGTTGACGAAACCACCTCACCTTTGACCGAGCGCTGCATATCCGTCACCTCTTCGGGGCGTTCGTCAATCAGCAGCACGATCAAATAGCATTCAGGATGATTCGCGGCGATGGAATTGGCGATATTTTGCAACAACACGGTTTTGCCCGTGCGCGGCGGCGCAACGATCAGGGCGCGCTGGCCTTTGCCGATGGGCGATACCAGATCAATCACGCGGGCAGAGCGGTCTTTGATGGTGGGATCTTCCACTTCCATCTTTAGACGCTCTTCGGGATACAGCGGGGTCAAGTTGTCAAAGTGAACCTTGTGACGCGCCTTTTCGGGATCATCAAAGTTGATCTTTGTCACCTTGGTCATGTGAAAATAACGTTCGTTTTCCTTGGGGGCCGCGATCACACCTTCGATCGTGTCGCCCGTGCGCAAGGAAAACTGGCGCAAGATGTCGGGCGAAACATAGATATCATCTGGCCCTGGCAAGTAATTGGCCGATGGGCTGCGCAAAAAGCCAAAGCCATCTTGCAGCACCTCGAGCACCCCGTCACCGCCGATTTCCCAACCCTCTTCGGCGTGTTCCTTAAGAATGGAAAACATCATCTCGCCCTTGCGCATGGATGGGGCGTTTTCGATTTCCCATTCTTCGGCCATCGCCAACAGCTCGGCTGGGGTTTTGGCCTTCAGATCGGCAAGGTTCAGATGTTCAACGGTCATGGGATGTCTCCTTGCGCAGGGGGCGCAGCAGGGCGATAAAATGAGAATTCGGTAAAGCGGGATGGCCGAATGGCCGCGCTGACCCTGCCCTAAGACGCGCGCCGCGTTGTGTCAAGGATTAGCTTAGAATTTGAAGATCACCGAGAAGACGATAGCGATCAGAAAAATCGTGGGCACTTCGTTCATGATGCGAAAATAGCGGCCTGAATATATATTGCGCCCCTCCGCCAAATCACGGCGTCGCAGCGCGAGCCACATGTGAAAGACGCTCATTCCAATCACAGATATTGCTTTGACCCAAGGCCAGATAAGACCCCAATCCACAACGCCGGGTGTTAACACCAAGGCCACACCAAAGAGCCATGTAGCGATCATGGAGGGATTCATAATCGCCTTTAACAGACGCCGTTCCATTATTTCCAACGTGTCGGTCAATCCAGGGCCAAGATGTGCTTGTTCCACGTGATAAACAAACAGGCGAGGTAAATAGAACAGCCCTGCCATCCAAGTGATCACCGCAATCACATGCAGGGATTTGATCCAAAAATACCAATCGGCCAAAATATCCATCATCGCCCTGCCCCACCTGCTGACCCATCTATTCTTATAGAAATAATATTAAAAAGAAACATGATGTTGTAGGGCCTGTGGGTAATGGGATTACGGCGTTATCCCCATTATTTTCCCCAAGCCAAACCTTGTGGACAGCATGGGCATAACCACCAGCGGGGGCGCGGCGCGGGCCAAAAAATCGCCTGTTTTTAGCCAAAAAAAAAGCCGCGATCTTGTGGGAAAACTTTGTCCCCATCCTGGGCGTCGCCCTGTTACCCCGAACCTCGCGCGTACGATATCCCCATGTGGAAAAAAGCTATGGGCGTTTTGGTGTAGCGCGCGAGCGGCCCCTTCTCGACAGTGGTTAAAAAACAGGGCAAGATTCGGGGCCAAGACGCACGAGAACAAAGCAAGATTTTCCACAGGGTTATCACAAAGGCGCAGTGAGCATGATTATTCTGGCCTCGACATCACAGATTCGCGCATCGCTGCTGGCGCGCGCCGGGGTGGAATTTTCATCCATGGCCGCGCGCGTGGACGAAGACGCAATCCGCGCCGCCTTGATCGCCGAAGGCGCTGGCCCACGCGATATGGCTGACAGTTTGGCCGAAGCAAAAGCTGTCAAAATATCGGATAAAAACCCAAACGCATGGGTGATCGGCTGTGATCAGATACTCGCCTTTAACGGCCAGATTTTTTCCAAACCGCAGGACGCTGGGGAATCTTTGTTGCAATTGCGCGCGCTGCGCGCCCAGACGCATCATCTGTATTCGGCCGTGGTGATTTATCACGGCGGCGCGCCGCAATGGCGGCATGTCGGCCATGCCCGCATGACCATGCGCGCGGTGTCTGATGACATGTTAAGCGGCTATGTTGCCCGAAACTGGGAGTCGATTCGCCATTCGGTGGGCGGATATAAAATCGAGGAAGAAGGCATTCGTCTGTTTTCAGATATCGACGGCGATATCTTTACCGTTCAAGGATTGCCCTTATTGCCCGTGCTAACCTATTTGGCCCAACGAAAAGTGATAGACTCATGAGCGCGAAAATTCCCTTGGCAGGTGTGATTGGAAACCCGATTGCCCATAGCAAATCGCCAAAACTTCACGGCCATTGGCTGCGCAGTTATGGGATGGCGGGGCATTATATCCCGTTGCATGTGGGCAGCGCGGATTTGTCTGCTGTGCTGATGGCCATGCCGAAAATGGGTTTTGTTGGCGCAAATGTGACCATTCCGCACAAGGAATCGGTGATTCCCTATTGCGACAGCCTAAGCGAAACGGCCCGGCGTATTGGCGCGGTCAACACTCTAAGCTGGACGTCGGAGGGGCAACTGCATGGCGATAACACCGATGCCTATGGATTTATCGAAAACATACACCAAAGCACAAAATGGCAAGCGGCGGGAAAAACCGCGCTGATCTTGGGTGCTGGCGGGGCCGCCCGCGCGGTGATTGTGGCCTTGCTGGATGCTGGCATTGCGCAGATTATTCTAACCAACCGCAGCCCAGAGCGTGCTGAAAACCTTGCGGCTGAATTTGGCCCCAAACTGCGCGCTTTGCCTTGGGCGCAGACCGATGGCCATATTGGGGGCGCGGATTTGGTGGTCAATACCACCTCTTTGGGCATGGCAGGACAAGAGGACTTGCCCTTTACCTTGCAGGCGCTGGCGCCGCATATTTTGGTGACGGACATTGTCTATACCCCCTTGCAAACCCCCTTGCTGACGAAAGCCAAGGCCGCAGGGTGCCAAACGGTGGATGGGTTAGGCATGTTGCTCCATCAGGCCGTTCCAGGATTTGAAAAGTGGTTTGGTCACCGTCCTGATGTCGATACCGCCACCCGCGCGGCTGTTTTGACATGAGTTATATTTTGGGCCTGACGGGCAGTATCGGTATGGGAAAAAGCACCACAGCGGCCATGTTGGCGCAGCATGGCCTGCCTGTTTGGGATGCCGATGGCGCGGTTCATCGGCTGTATGGCGCGGGCGGTGCGGCGGTTGCGCCTATTGCAGCATTGGTGCCCGTGGCGCGGGTTCAAGGCGGGCTAGATCGCGCCGAGCTGCGGCGCGCTATTGCCGAAAACCCCGCATTATTGGGTCAAATTCAGGCCATTGTGCACCCGATGGTTTCCCAAGATCGCATTGATTTCATTGAAAAAAACCAAGCGCCCATTTTGGTTTTGGATGTTCCGCTATTGTATGAAATCGGCGCAGATACCCTGTGTGACGGCGTGATCGTTGTCACCGCCCCGCCCCAAGTACAAAAGCAGCGCGTGCTGGCGCGGGGCATGTCAGAGGCGGATTTTGACCTGCTGCTGTCGCGCCAAATGCCTGATGGCGAAAAAAGGGCGCGGGCCACTTGGGTTGTTCAAACGCGCAGCTTGCCGCATGTGCAGGCACAGATTGCGACAATATTGGCTGAAATTCGGGGGCAAATCGATGCGTGAAATAGTTTTGGATACAGAAACCACGGGGTTTGATCCGGAAAAGGGGGATCGTATCGTAGAAATAGGTGCGGTCGAATTGCACAACCACCTGCCCACGGGCAAAACCTATCATCAATATATCAATCCGCAGCGTGATATGCCCGAATCTGCCTTTCAAGTGCATGGGCTTAGCACAGAGTTTTTGGAAAAAAAGCCGCTGTTTGCCGAAATAGCCCCCAGTTTTATCGACTTTATTGCTGATAGCCCATTGGTCATTCACAATGCCAGTTTTGACATGAAATTCATAAATTACGAGTTAAAACGCCTTGGCCTTGCCGAGATACCCTTTGCGCGGGCGGTAGATACTTTGGCAATTGCCCGCAACAAATACCCCGGGGCGGGCAATACGCTGGATGCTTTGTGCCGCCGCTTTGGTGTTGATAATTCGGCGCGCGAAAAACACGGCGCGTTGCTGGACAGTGAAATTTTGGCCGAAGTTTACCTAGAGCTGATTGGCGGACGGCAGCCAGATTTAACCTTGGCCCATAC
>CAXNIF010000001.1:0-20808 GCA_964202345.1 Cypionkella sp. | reverse complement strand
TCTGTCCAAAGATCGGGGAGTAGCTCATTCAAGGCATCCGAGCCGTTCATCTAAAATGTCCTATCGTGATAATATTTTTTCGCTAACGGGCTGCCGTGCAAAATTCAATTCAGCGCTGCCATTTCCCACGGCGATGGCGCGGCGATTTGCGATGTCGCCGAGACTGGGGCAGTAAGTTGCATATTTATCGGGCGCTTTGCCTTAAATTTTAGCAAAAAAGAAAGGGCGCTTGGCGCTGCGCTTTGGGCGAAAAAGCGGTGGTTCGTTTTGGCAGCGGGGCTATAGCCCATCCTCATTGATGCTGTCGCGGTCTCTCATGCCGCGCAGTCTAGCGGCCAAAGCCAAACCAACATGGGCGCGCATTGCCGCTTCGGCTTGCGCGCCATCGCGGGACAAAAGCGCCGCCAAGACGTCCCCATGTTCGCGCGCAGCCAATGCCGCGCGGTCGGGATCCGCCAGCGTGGTCGGCCCCAAGATCAGCAGCGTCTTTTGCAGCGCATTGACCGACTTCAGCAAGAAACGATTGCGCGCCGCATCGATTAAACTGCGATGAAATTGCCGGTTCAGCTCGCGGGCGGCTGGCCCAGCGGGGGCATTCGACATGGCAGCATTCAGGGAGCCCAGCTCTTGCAGTTCGATATCTGACGCGGCCCGCGCGGCCAACCTTGCGGCGGTGCCCTCAAGCACGCTGCGCATTTCATATAATTCGACCACTTCGGCGTGATCCAAACTGCGAATGGTTGCGCCTTGCCGCGGCAGATGCACCACCAAGCCATCTGTTTCCAATTGGCGAATAGCCTCGCGCACAGGGGTGCGGCTGATGCCAAGACGCTCGGCCAATTCAGTTTCCCGAAGCCGCGCGCCCGGGTGCAAATTGCCCAAACGGATATCATCCAAAAGGCGGCGATAGGCCAATTGTCCTTGGGGAATTTCGGCATCTGAGGTCATGGTAAAATCCGCTTGTCAATTTGTGTCCATTTGTATACATAAGTATGCATAAAATCGCAAGTTAGTCAGCCATGATGTTTCAACTGCCCTATAAACAGCTAAAATGGAAGGGGGCGACATTGGTCTTGTCGCTTTTGGGGGCGGGGCTGTTTTGGCTGGTCTCCCTGCCGCTGCCGTTTCTCTTTGGCCCGATGGCGGCCTGTTTAATGGCCGCATTGGCCGGCGCGCCGCTGCAAGGGATGGGCACAGTATCGACGCTGGCGCGCACGATCTTGGGGGTGGCGGTGGGGGCTTCGATCACACCGGATTTGGTCGCACAGATTCCCAATATTGCCGGAAGCGTTGCATTGGTGCCGATATATGTTGTGGTGATTGGAGCGGTCGGCGTTCCCTTTTTTCGGCGTCTGGGCTTTGATCCAGTGACAGCGTGGTATGCGGCGATGCCGGGCGGGCTGCAAGATATGGTTGCCTTTGGCACCGAGGCGGGGGGGGATGCCCGCGCCTTGGCGCTGATCCATGTGACCCGTGTTTTGATTATCGTTACTTTGGCCCCGATTATTTTGACGGGAATCTACGGGGCCACACTGACGGGGGCGATGGGGCCTCCGGTGCAAAGCCTGCCAATTGGCGAATTGGCCATAATGGGCTGCGCGGCCATTTCGGGTTGGAAAATTGGCGAAAGACTGGGCCTATTTGGGGCATCCATCCTTGGCCCCATGATCTTGACGGCTGTTTTGGCTTTGACGGGGGTGATTCACGCAAGACCGCCCGCCGAAGCCATCATTCTGGCCCAATTGTTTATTGGTCTGGGGATTGGGGTGCAATATGTCGGCGTGACCCTGCGCGAGTTGCGCAGCTTTATTCTTTCGGGGCTGGCTTTTGTGGTTCTTTTGGCGGCGCTGGCTGCGGTCTTTACCGAAGTTGTGACGCTGACAGGCTTGGCGGCGCCCGTCGAGGGGTTTCTGGCCTTTGCCCCCGGCGGCCAAGCTGAAATGACCGTTCTGGCACTGGTGGCCGGGGCGGATTTGGGATTTGTCATTTTACATCATCTGACGCGCATGGTCGTGGTGATTTTGGGCGCGCCGATCGCCGCACGGCTGATGGGTGTGACCCGCGCGCCGCGCGCCCAATCTACGCGCCGCGCCCCCAAACCTCGGGATTGACCATATGGATGGGTGCGCCACTCTCATAGGCATTTATCTGGTCAAAGATATCGCTGAACTGCAAATCATATTCATCTTCGGTGACATAGCCGATATGGGGCGTGGCCAAGACGTTGGGATGGTTGAGTAAAGGATGCGAAGTTTGGCGCAGCGGTTCGCTTTCGAATACATCGATAGCGGCAAAAATGCGTCCCCGCGCCATTTCTGTTTCCAAGGCATTTTGGGCGATCAGGCCCGCGCGGGCGGTGTTCACCAGCAAACTGCCTGCCCGCATATTTGAAAGGTCGTCTGCCGTGATGATGCCTTTTGTCTGCGGGTTTAGGCGCACATGCAGGCTGACGATATCGGATGTGGCAAAGAATGACTCGCGGCTTTCGGCCAGTGTCTTTCCCTGCGCCAAAGCGCGCGCGCGCCCGGTCTCAGAGGCCCACCACTGCACCTGCATGCCCAAAGCTAAGGCATAGGTTTCAACAGCCTGAGCAATGCGCCCATAGCCATAAAGACCCAGCTTGCGCCCGCGCAAACTGCGCCCTACGCCCATTTGCCATTTCCCTTGGCGCAGCGATTCCGCTTGTTGCGGCAGCTGTCGAAAGCTGGCCAGCATCAGCCCCAGCGTCAATTCCGCCGCAGCATAGGACGGGGTATCACTATGCATATTCGAACATAACAACACCCCCTTTTCCGTGCAGGCTTGCAGGTCGATATGGGGGTAGACACTGCGTTGGCTGATCAGCCGCAGCTTTGGCAATTGCGCCAACAAATCGGCGCCGATGCGCGTGCGCTCGCGAAACAAAACCAGAGCTTGGGCGTCTTTGACGCGCTGGGCCAGACGTCGTGGATCGGGTTCGTGATCTGTCCAAATGGTGACATCATAGCTCGCAAGTTTTGCAAAACAGGGCAGGCTGCGCAGCGTATCCATCCAATCATCCAGAATATGAACCTTCATCTGCCATCCCATATTTCTTGGGGGATCATGACCTCTCCTCTGGCCAGAAGTCGCGCCGTGCGCAGCAGACCGGCTGAATTCAAGCGAAATCCGTCGGGCCCATGGTCATAATCAACGGTGACGTCGATGGTGCCGCTGGGATGTTCGATCAAAACCAAGGCGGGTTTCCCTTGGGGCGGGGCAAACAAGCCTTGCGCGATACTGCCCGGCGTCAGCACGCAAGAGGCAAGACATTGCGCGCCCGTCACCGCCATGGTCGGATGGCAGTTCCATGGCATAAAATAGCGTGCGGTGATCGTGCCGCCAAATCGCGGCGGTGACAATAGGGCGAATTTTGGTGTGACGGATTTCGACACATCGCCCATGCCCATACGCCGCCCTGCCTCTTGGCGAATGGGTTCCATACGCGCGAAAAAGTCGCGGTTTGCGTCCAGCTCTTCGACGGTTTCATAGCCCGTCAATCCAAAGTCGGCGGCGCGGGCGATGGCGATGGGCATGGCCACATCCATGCAGGTGATGTCGATCCCATCAATCACATCGCGCAGCATTCCCGTGGGCAATAGCGCCCCCGTCGCAGAGCCGACGACATCCATAAAGTTCAGATAAATTGGTGCCGCTGTGCCCGGCACGCCGTCAATGGCCGCCTGGCCTGCATATTGCACTTGCCCCCCCGGGGTTTGCACAACAGCTTCGACCCGCGCTTCGGTGTTGACCGAGCGGATACGGATTCGCGTCACATCGCCTTGGGGCGCAAAAAGCCCCATTTCCAGCGCAGCAGGGCCGACCCCAGACAGAATATTCCCGCAGGTGGGTTTGAAATCAACCAGCCCATCTTCGACGCTGACTTGGGCAAAGAAATAGTCGATGTCACAGCCTTGGGTGGTGGATTTCGACAGCATGGCCACTTTGGTGGTGACCGCAGCCCCGCCACCTATACCGTCAATATTCAGTTTCTGACCCGATCCAATTGCAGCCACCAAAACCCGTGACAGCGTATCAAGATTTTGGGGCAAATCCTCGCGCCGAAAATAGGGCCCGCGCGACGTGCCACCGCGAAAGAAATGAAAGGCTATGGCTGTTTGATCCATTTTTTTACCAATTTTACAATGTGAATTGCCCCTGCACGCCCCGCGCGCGCAGGGGCGTGGCCATCAGCGAAGGGGCCAAGGCAGGTCGAGAAAACTTTGCAAAATACCTGATGGAAAGTTCAGGGAAAGCGCCCAAGCGGCGCCAATGATGCCAGCTAAGGCCCAGCCCGTCATGTATAGGGATTTACCCCATGTTGCGCCGACCCGTAGCCGCATAAAGGCAATAAAGAAAATTGCTGTGCCCAGAACAAAACCAACCAAAGCGGAGAAAGCCACTAAGGCTGCCAACCAGAGCAACCCCGACCACAGGCTGTTTACATCCGTTCTGTCTGCCTGCCCGCTTGAGAGTTCGGCGTCAAAATGCGCGCTGTTGCCCGGCTTACCCCACCATAGCTCTGCAAGGAGCCAGCCCATTGTTAAGGTTCCTATACAGGCCACCGACAAGGGGAAAACCTTTCCCAAAAAGTCGTGTTGCAGGGAATCCATCAATGTCATGAGCATCGCCAATAGCGCCAAGGCCGCAAAAGCAATTTGCGGCCCATGCAGTTTGAACTGCGCGGCAGGCGAAAGGTCATTTTGGGCAAAGGTAATTTGACTATGCTCATCTACGCGATTGCGCAAACCAAAGTAGATGGATGCCAAAGTCAGCACCCCGATGATGATGACGCCCGTTCGGCCCAAGAACGACCACCCGTTGAACTGAACCGCTTGATACAGAAAGGTTTCTGCTTGCGGCGCCAGCACATATCCAATCAGCAAAGCGGGGCGCGACCAGCCAAAGCGCTTCATCAACACCCCAACACAGCCAAGCGCCAATAACGCAATCAAATCATGAATAGAGCGAGTGGACTGAAACGCCGCAAAAGAGATCATGACAATCAAAAAAGGCGCCATATATTGGAAGGGCACTTTCGTAAGTCCCGCGATAGGACGCGCCAGCGCGACGCAGGCCAAAGCGCCGAAGATATTTGCCAAAGCAAGTGACCATATCATGGTATAAGTTAGGTGAAGATCGGTCGTCACCATCGACGGGCCAGGCTCGATCCCGATCAAGACCATACAGCCAAGAAAAACTGCCATCGCCCCAGATCCGGGTATGCCAAACAAGATTGTGGGCAGCATCGCCCCCCCTGTCATGGCGTTATTGGCGCTTTCCGGTGCGATCACCCCGCGAATATCGCCTTTTCCAAATTGCGATGTGTCTTTGGTCGTTTGGACGGCATGGCCATAGGCGATCCAATCCACCACCGATCCACCCAAACCGGGAATGATGCCAACTGTGCAGCCGATAGCCGCGCAGCGAAGGGATAGAAACCAATTTCTTGCCCAGTCGCGGATGCCTTGGGTCCAGCCTTTACCCAAAGGCATTTCCCCGGCGATCGACTGATTGGATCGCATCAAATCAACGATTTCGGGACTGGCAAAGACACCCATCCCCACCACCACCAAAGGAATGCCGTCATATAGATATTCGATATCGAAAACCATACGAAACTCGCCCGTTGCGGGGGCTGCGCCGATCGAACCTATGGCCAGTCCGATGCAGCAGGCTGCAATGCCTTTCACCAGACTGCGTCCCGACAAAACCGCGACCATGGACAGCCCCAACAGGGCCAACATGAACAATTCTGCAGACCCAAATGCCAAAATGATGGGGCGCGCGATAAACACAAAGCCCGTCAAAACAACGGCGCCGAAAACGCCGCCGAACATGGATGACAAAAATGCCGTCGAAAGTGCGCGTGCCGCCTCGCCCTTTTTGGCCAGAGGGAAACCGTCAAGAACCGTCGCTTGGCTGGATGAGCCGCCCGGGATTCCAAGCAAAATGGAAGAAAACGTATCGCCCGTCGGCATAATGGCCAATAGGCCGATCAACATGGCCAAAGCAGAAACCTGATCCATCCCGTAAATGAAAGGGATCAAAAGCGATAGGCCCGCAATGCCGCCAAGGGCAGGCAAAACCCCAATCAAAAGGCCAACGAACAGGCCCAGAAACATATAGCCCAAATGTTGCAGGCTTAGCAATTCGCTCAGCGCCTGAATAAGCGTATCTACCACGGTGGAATGCTCCCGCGTTGTCGCCTGAACGGCGGTGAATTTTTATTTTGGTGTGATTGAAAAAGCGGGCCCATGACGGGCCCGCAGGTCAAGACGTCTTTGCGATTATTCTTCGCCCAGCTTGACGCCGTAATCCGCCGCAAGCATATCAGCCACTTGGCTGCGCAGCTCTGGGGCAATTGTTGTGCCTTTTTCAAACAGCGCCTGCGCCAAGGCCCCGGTCACTTGCTCGTAGGTGCCCAAGACTTCTTCGGCATTGGCTTGGTATTCTGGATCAGACTTCATGTCTTCAAAGGCTTTTTGATAGGCATTGACGATGTCATCGGGCGTATCTTTGGGCAAGAATACCATTTTTTGGGCTGGAAAACCTGCGGTGAAGAAGGCGAAATAGGCATCGTAATCGGGGCCAGATGGGGCGGCACCCGTTAGCGTTTGATAGGCTTCAACAAAAGAAGGCAAATCTGGGAAGGTGGGATCGCGCACCACTTCGCCCGCCTCGTTCAAGACACCCCAGCTAAACAAAGGGACGGCTTGGCCAGCGTCGACCAACGGCTGAACATTTTTGATATAGGCCGAAGATGTCTGATAATCGATATTCACTTCGCCCCGTTCAAAAGCGAGGCGGCCATCGCCGCGCCCCTTAAAGCCAAAAACATGCTGCACGTTAAAGCCCATCAGACGGAAACCCAGCAGCGGCACCAGATCCAAAGAGGTCGCGCCTTGGCTGGCATAGACAAGGTCTTTGCCCTTAAGCATGGCAATATCCTCTGGCCCCTTTAAGCCCAGCGAGGGCGATGTATAAACAACGCCCCCCGTTGGGCCTGCCATCGCAATTTTCCAATCTTTGTATTCATAGCGCACCCGAGGATCGCCCAAAAGATAGGGGAATTGCGTTGAACCCGACGTGCCCAGAATGGTCAGACCATCGGGCTTTGCACGGGCCGCAAATAGGTTTGTCCCTTTTGTCGATCCACCACCGGGCTCGTTTACAACAACGACAACGGGGTTTCCGGGCAGGTATTTCGACAACAAAGGTGCGTTGAACCGCGCCCAAGTGTCAGAGCCGCCCCCTGCAGAAAAAGGAATAATCCATTCGATTGTTTTGCCCGAAAAATCGGCCTGGGCTGTGGCGGGCCCTGAAACGCCAAGGGCAAAAGCGGCGGCGGCTAGCCCCAATGCTAGGCGCCGTGAAAATTTATGTGTCATGTCGACCTCCCGTTCCAAATGACAATTGGCGCGCCCCATTCATTCAATGGGAATTGACGCGCTTGCGTTATTGCTTTCTCCTCTCAACAACGTCTTCGCTTCTACCCAATCAATCTGTCCAAAACCTGTCCGATACATTTAAGGCAAATCATGCGAGTCATTTTGATCGAAGATAACGTCAGCTTGGCCAAAGGCATAGAAAATTCATTGCAAGATCAAGGCTATGCAGTCGATCATCTGGCGGATGGGATGGACGGAGAGGCGTTCATACAGGGTCAATCTGCCGATGTGGCGGTTATCGATATCAATTTGCCGCGCCTTTCGGGCTTGGACATTATTCGCCGCATGCGCGCGCGCGGTGATACGACTCCTGTCTTGGTTTTGACGGCGCAGGGCAAGACATCGCAGCGCGTTGAAGGGTTGGATGCGGGGGCCGATGATTATTTAGTCAAGCCATTTGACATGACAGAGTTGATCGCAAGATTGCGCGCGCTTTCGCGCCGGCGGCCACAATTCGTGCCCAGCCAAGAGACGATCGGACAGCTTTTGTATGACCGCGATCAGCGCGGTTTTTGGCACGGCACGCAAAAGATTGATCTGCCCCGCCGCGAATTGGCGTTATTCGAGCTTTTGTTGGAAAACAGGGGCCGCCTCATTGAAAAAGACAAGATCGCCGATGGGCTATATGGCACGGGGTCGCCCGTTGATGCCAATGCGGTAGAACTGTTGATTTCCCGATTGCGGCAGAAAATCAGTGGTTTTGGCGTTACCATTCGCACCGCGCGCGGGCTTGGTTATATGTTGGATGACGCATGATGTTGCCCCGATTATCGCTGCGCGGGCGGTTGTTTTTGTTGTTGATTTTACCGCTGATCGCGGTGGCGGTGGCGGCGTCATTTGCGCGATATGTGGCCGCTAATCGGATGTCGCAAGAGCTGTATGACAACACCTTGCTGGCTGTCGCTTTGACCATCTCGCGCGATGTTGTTCTGTCGGAAGGAGATGTCTTGACCGAGACCCTTCTTGATGAATTGACCACGGCGCTGGGCGATCCTGTGTACTATCGAATCACCGGCCCGGGGGGCAGTTTTGTGACGGGCTATTCGGATCCGCCCGATTTGCCGGGTGCGGATATTTTCGATGGGGCAAGGCCCGTCTTTTTTGACAGTGTTTCTTTGGGCCGCCCGGTGCGGGCTGTTGTTTTGCGTGAATTCATCAGCGAGCCGCAATTTGGCGGCTGGGTCACTGTAGAGGTTTGGCAAACAACCTCACAAAGACAGGCGCTATCGCGTGAATTGGTTGCGCAAACGATCCAATTGCTGGGGTCTGTTTTGTTGACGGCGATCGTCATTTTGTGGTTCGGGATCAAGCTGGGCCTGAAACCTTTGCTTGATTTGCGCGATGCCATTGGCAGCCGAAGTGCCGATGATTTGCGCCCAATTCAGCGCTGGGTTCCGCCTGAACTGCGGCCTTTGGTGGCCACAACAAATTCCCTGTTTGAACGTCTGGCACAGGCCTTTGCCTTGCGCGACAGTTTCATTTCGGATGCCGCCCACCAAATGCGCAACCCCGTTGCCGCGATGCAAAGCCAAGCCGAAGCGGCGGTCAGCGCTGCAAGTGAGGCTGACTTGCGCGCCCGCGTCGCCCAATTGGCCATCAGCGCCCGCGCGACAAGCCGTCTGACCTCGCAGTTGCTGTCGCTAGAGCGGGTGCGGGGCCGAAGCCTGAAGGAATTCATGCAGCAAGTTGATCTTGTTGCCTTGACCCGCGCGCAGCTTCGCCGCTTTGCCGAAGTGCAATTGCCGCGCGGGTGTAATGTTACCTTTACTGTTCAAGGCGCAGCGCGAGAGGTGGAATGTGATCCCATTTTAATTCAGGAAATGGTGGCAAATCTGCTGGATAATGCCGAGAAATACGCCCTGACCACGGGGGGGCAATTGGATGTTTCGGTCAGCTTTACGCCGCAATCGGTGGTCTTGCGCTTTGCCGATGATGGCCCGGGCGTTCCGCCCGAGTTGCACAGCCGCCTGTTTGATCGATTCTTTCGGCGCGATGACAGGCAATCTCTTGGTTGTGGCCTGGGTTTGGCCATTGTCAGCGATGTGGCCAAAATTCATGGCGGCACCAGCCGCTGCTTTTCCAATGATCCAGGCGCGGTGTTTGAAATTGTTCTGGCGCGCTAGCGCGGGCCCCGTCCGCCATCGCGCAGATGAAGGGCCCTGCATTGTTTCCGATGTGAAACTGACTGTTTATCTTTTGTGAACAAAGCTTGGCGCTTGGGCGGTCAGGCCGGGCCCGGTTTCGTTGGTTTTGGCCTGATAAATAACATTTGTCGCATTTTCTGGGCGCGGCCAAGGCAGGATTAACAAAACCGCAACTTTGCCAGCCTATTCTCACATTCGTGGATAAGCGACTAGACGATACATATTCTTTTTGGTAGTTACGTCACAAGAATCGGTTTCGAATATGCTTTTTAGTGTATTTTTAACCAAAGGAATATGGGTGCTTTTGGGTTCGGGGCAGGCTTTCTGCCACCCTTGGGTTTGTGCGGTGGTTGCCTTTGAACGGGGCGACAAAAGGGTGTGTGTAGTGGGTTCAATGATGAAAGTCGTCCTTGCGGCTGGCCGAACGCGGCTGCTGGGCCGTGCGGCGGATGATGTTGGGTCACCACAGGTTTTGGTATTTGGTGGGTTTGTTCAACCTGCCGGTGTCGTGGCAAATGGCGGGGCGCATGCGAATAGCTGGGCCTTGTCTGTGACGCGCTGTTTGAACACTTCGATGGCGGCGGCGTCATTGGGGGCAATTTTAGCAACGCGGCAGTCGTGGTGGCCGCATTTAACTTACACATTTGTTTGCGGCCAACCTGTGCCGCCTGTTTTAGGAGAATAGACATGGCAATCATTAACGGCACAGATAACGCGGAAACACTTAACGGTGGTGATGAAGCGGATATCATCACAGGGCTTGGCGGCAACGACACTATTAATGCTGGCCTTGGCGATGACACGCTTTATGGCGGTGCGGGGGCTGACAGTTTGGTCGCCAGTACTGGTGCCGATCTTGCCTATGGCGGCGATGGCAATGATCAGCTTATTGGGTTCACCGGCAACGATACGCTTTACGGCGGCGACAATGACGACTTTATCCAGGGCGGCACCGGTGAGGCTGACTTGCTTTTTGGTGAAGCGGGCAATGATACCCTGCGGATGAGCGGCAATGACACGCTTTACGGCGGTGACGGGAATGATATTTTTGAAACAAATTTTGAAGCGAACAACAATGACGATTTGTTCGTTTATGGGGGCGCTGGCGTTGATACCCTAGACGTGTCGAGCGAGCCTTCGACAAAGTCGATGACGGTGAATATCAACGCGAACGGGACGTCGGGCACACTCAATGGCTTGGATACCGTTGTTGGCGACGGTGCAGACGTTACCTTTGAAGGCGTTGAGAGAATCGTCACTGGAGGTGGGAGTGACAACATCAACGGCCAAACTGCTACCGGTTCGCTAAATCTGAGCACGGGCGGGGGCGATGACTCCGTTATCACTGGTGTTGGCAATGACGTGGTCGACTCGGGCACAGGCGATGATACCATTGATGCCACCACTGGTGGCGATGACACGATCTATGGCGGCGACGGCAATGACCTCATCATGATTGGTGATGGCAATAATTTGGTCTATGCAGGCGCGGGCAATGACACCGTTGCTGGCCGCGCGGGCAATGACATTATCTATGGCGGCGCGGGCAGTGATATCCTTTACGGCGGCGATGGCAATGACACCATCGTCATGGGCTCGGGCGATACGATTTACGGCGGCGCGGGCAATGATGTCTTCACCATTGATACATCGCTTTCGGGTAACGATACCATCACTATCGTTGGCGGCACCGAAGCAGGCACCCGCGATGTTTTGGATCTGACGGGTGGGCCCAGGGCGGGAACAACCGCGACCATCACCTATTCAAATCCCGAAAAAACCGCGGGCACGGCGACCTATACCAACAGCAATAATGAAACGGTAACGATCAACTTTAGCGGCATGGATTCGGTTATCTGCTTTGCGCGCGGCACGATGATTGACACCGCCGCAGGTGAAAAGCCCATCGAAAGCCTGGAAGTGGGCGATTTGGTGCGCACCGCAGATCATGATTACCAACCGATCCGCTGGATTGGCGCGTCAAAAGTGCAGGCCATCGGCAATATCGCCCCAATCTTGATCAAGGCGGGCACGCTGGGCAATAGCCGCGATCTGCGCGTCTCGCCGCAGCACCGAATGTTGCTGGGCGGATGGCAGGCAGAAATGCTGTTCGGCACCGATGAGGTTTTGGTCGCGGCCAAGCATTTGGTGAATGACAGCACCATCTTGCGCGTCGAAGGCGGCGAAGTGGAATATTTCCACATGCTGTTCGACACCCACGAGATCGTATTTGCCGAAGGCGCGCCATCGGAAAGCTTCCATCCCGGCCAAGAAGGTTGGGGCGCATTGGCCGAAGAGGCGCGGGCGGAAATTCTGGCGCTCTTCCCCGAATTGGCCGCAGGCGATTTCTCGGCCTACGGCACCTCGGCGCGCCGCACGCTCAAGTCGCATGAGGCCGCAGCCGTGGCCAACTTGACGGGCCTATAAGCGCCGCCCACAGGCGTTCTTTCGTGAATGGCGAGCGGTGAAAACCGCTCGCCATTTTTCATTTGGCGGCGGGCAAGGCGCAAACTTTGCCGCGTGAACACCCCCCATGATTTGCCCGATTAAAATTTTCCTATTGACGCGTCGATGATTCTGACATTCTTATGACATCGGTGACATGACATCGGTGACATGACATCGGCGACATAACCGAATCTAAGCGCGCCGCAAATTGACGTTCAAACAGGGGGGGATCAGAAATGTCGACGATTTATGACGTGGCCCGCTTGGCGGGCGTCTCGGCGAAAACAGTCAGCCGTGTTTTGAACGGGGACGGCCCCGTGGGCGAGGCAACGCGCAAAGCGGTCGATCAGGCCATGCGCGAATTGGGCTATGTGCGCTCAAACGCAGCGCGGATGATGCGCGCGCAAAAATCGGGCATTATTGGCCTGATCACAGGCGCCATCGGCACGCATCACCAGCCCGTCATCAAACAAGGTTTGCCCGATTTGCACATTGTCCAAGGGGTTCAGCGGGCCTTGGATGCCTCTGGCATGACGGTGATGATTGCAGATACCGGCGGTCGAAAAGACCGTATTCCCCCGCTGATCGAGACATTTCTGAGCCACCGTGTCGAAGGGCTGATCTATGTGGCCGAATATCACCAAGAGGTGACGCTGCCGCGTGTGCCAGATGACACGCCGTTGGTTTTGGCCAATTGTTTCGACGCGATTGGCACGCCCGCCATCTTGCCCGATGATCGGCGTTTGCAATCCGATCTTGTCAAGCGGCTGATCGCCGCAGGTCATCGGCGGATCGGCTTTTTGGGGCTGCGCACCGAAATGGTGGCCGCGAAACTGCGCCGCACCGGGTATCTGGACGCCTTGGCGGCGGCCAAAATCGCCCGCGACGATCAATTGATTACGCATGTCGATTTTGATGAACCCGTGGTCGGCGCGCAGCTTTTGTGGGATTCAATTGATCGCATGTTGGGCATCGCAAACCCACCCAGCGTTTTGTGCTGCGGCAATGACCAAATGGCGATGATGGTTTACGGCATTTTACGCTCGATGGGGCTGCGGGTTCCCGAAGAGGTATCGGTCGCCGGATTTGACAATTACCGCGCGGTATCGGAAACCCTTTACCCACCGCTCACCACAGTTGAGCTACCCTATAATGCCATTGGCGCGCGCGCGGGCGAGCGTCTTTTGGCCATGATTTCTGGAGAGATTCAGAAAGACCAGTCCCCGATCCTTGTCGCGGGGCCAACACATTGGCGCAGTTCTGTTACCGAAGTGCGTGCGCCAAACCTTGTCTCATTCAAACGCTTTAGGGAGGAAAACGAATGAAACTATTCGCAATGGCAACTTCGGTTGCGGTTATGGCTTGGGCATCGTCTGCCGCTGCGCAGACAACGCTCAGCATGTGGTATCACGGCGCGGGCAACGAAGTTGAAAGCAAGATCGTCAATCAGATCATCAGCGATTTCAACAGCGCGCAAACCGACTGGAAAGTAGAACTGCAAAGCTTTCCACAAGCCGCCTATAATGATTCGGTCGTCGCGGGCGCATTGGCCGGCAATCTGCCCGACATTCTGGACGTTGACGGCCCTGTGATGCCAAACTGGGCATGGGCGGGCTATATGCAGCCCCTGACCATTGACGAGACGAAAATCGCAAACTTCCTGCCCGGCACCAAGGGCGTATGGGATGGCAAGCTTTATTCGATTGGTCTGTGGGATGCGGCTGTTGCGCTTGTAACGCGCCAATCCACGCTGGACGAATTGGGATTGCGCACGCCAACCCTAGAGGCACCATGGAGCAAAGACGAGTTCATGGCGGCGCTGGACGCAGCAAAAGCAGCCGGCAAATGGGAATTTGCCTTGGATCTGGGCATGGCGTGGACGGGTGAATGGTACCCCTATGCCTTCTCGCCTTTCATGCAATCCTTTGGCGGTGATATCGTCGATCGTTCGACCTATAAAACCGCAGAGGGCGCGATCAATGGCGAAGCGGCTGTTGCCTTTGGCAATTGGTGGCAAGGTCTGTTCAGAGGCGGCTATGCCCAAGCGACCCAAGACCCAGCAGATCGTGACAGCGGCTTTGCCAGCGGCAAATATGCCTTTAGCTGGAACGGCAACTGGGCGGCACTGGGCGCGCTTGCCGCCTTTGAAGACACCGTCTTCTTGCCCGCACCCGATCTTGGCAACGGGCCAAAAATTGGCGCGGCATCGTGGCAGTTTGGTGTGTCGGCCACGTCGAAGCACCCAGAGGGTGCAGCGGCCTTTATCGAGTTTGCGCTGCAAGACAAATACTTGGCGGATTTCTCGAATGGTATCGGCCTGATCCCTGCCACGCCTTCGGCAGCGGCGATGACCGAAAACTACAAAGCGGGCGGCGCGCTAGAGCCCTTCTTTGGTCTTTCGCAAGGTCAAGCCTTGGTTCGTCCCGTATCGCCAGGCTATGTTGTGGCGGCCAAAGTGTTTGAAAAGGCTGTGGCTGACATCGCCAATGGCGCTGACGTTGCTGCAACCTTGGACGCCGCGGCAGACGAGATCAACGCCGATATCGAAAAGAACGGCGGCTACGGCCACTAAATCGCGCGGCCTTGGCCCATTTTGCCAAGGCACAGTGTGAAAATCTATCCAGAAAGGGCGCGCAAGCGCCCTTTCCCACCGCCCGTAACGGCAAAGAAAACCCAATAGGAATACGGCTATGGCCTCGAAATTTACAGTATCGAACAGGGCGGGGTGGTTGCTGGCCGGGCCTGCTGTGCTGTTGATTGCAGGTTTCATCATATTGCCGTTCTTTTTTGCAATTGGCCTGTCCTTTACCAACCAGCGCCTGATCTCGCCCAATCCCACCGAATTTGTCGGGCTGGCCAATTATTGGCAATTGCTGGACATCAAAACACTGACCCTTGCGCCCGAACGCGATGCTGCGGGCGCGGTGATCGTGAAAGATGGCGCGGTGCAATACCCCGCGCTGCGCGCGCTGACGCGCAATAATCCGCAATATCCGCAGTTTAACGGCATGCGTGAATGGTTCAGCATCGACTGGGGCGAAAACCGCATTTTTGTATTGGCGCGCGATGTGGTCTTTGTGACGGCTGTGGTGAATACCATTTTATTCGTGATGGTTGTCGCCCCCGTGCAGGCGGGGCTGGCCTTGGGGCTGGCCTTGCTGATCAACCAACGTCTGCGCGGCATCAATCTGTTTCGCGCCATTTATTTCATGCCCGTTGTCGTGTCGATTGTTGTGGTGTCTTTGCTGTGGCGGCTGATCTATGACGGGCAATCGGGCCTGTTGAACAATCTTTTGGGCGCACTGTCTTTTGGCGCAATTGAGCCTATAAATTGGCTGGGCAATCCGCAAACTGCCTTGGGCGCGATCATTGTGATGTCGATTTGGCAGGCTGTCGGCTTTCACATGGTGATTTGGCTGTCGGGTTTGCAAACCATTTCGCCCACTCTCTATGAAGCCGCCGCGATCGAAGGCGCATCCAAGTGGCAAGTGTTTCGCTATGTCACTTGGCCTAGGCTGCGCAACACGGCGGTGTTGGTGTTGATTGTCATCACCATGCAGGCCTTTGGTCTATTCGCGCAGATTGACGTGATGACCAATGGCGGCCCGTTGGACAGCACACAAACCATTGTTTTCCAAGCGATCGAGCGCGGCTATGGCAAACAAGATATTTCAGGCGGTTCAGCCATATCGGTGATCTTATTCGTTATGGTCTTATCAATTTCGCTGATACAGCGCTGGCTGACGCGGGAGAAAAGCTAATGTCCATCATCACCAGTGACAATCACGGATTGCGATTGCTGACGCGCTATGCCGTGCTGATCTTGATCGCGTTGATTTTCATGTTTCCGTTGGTCTTTATGGTGATGTCCTCGCTCAAGCCCGATATGCAATTGCTGCAAGATTCGGGCAATCTGCGCGCCTTTTTGCCCGTGGGCGATATCAGCTTGAACAATTACACCGCCGCTTTTGAACGCGCGCCTGTGGCCACCTTTGTGTTCAATTCCATTTTGGTGACCAGCGTGACGGTGGTATTGTCTTTGCTGATCTGCTCGGCGGCGGGGTTTGCCTTTGTCTTTGTCAATTGGAAGGGGCGCGGGCTGTTGCTTTCGGTGCTGCTTGCCACGCTGATTGTGCCATTTGAAACCATCGCCATTCCGCTGTTGCTGATGGCGTCCAAACTGCCTTGGGTGGGGATGAATGGGGTGGAATGGGGATGGCTGAACACCTACCGCGTGCAGATTATTCCGTTTATTGCTGATGGGCTGACGGTGTTTTTGTTTGTGCAGTATTTCAAAGACCTGCCCAAAGAGCTGATTGAAGCGGCCCGCGTCGAAGGCGCCAGCTGGTGGCAGATTTACACGCGCATTGTCATGCCCTTGTCTGGCCCCATTATGGCCACGGCGGCCATTCTTAAATTCTTGGCGATGTATAACCAATACCTCTGGCCGCTGATGGTCACCCAAGAAGAAGGCTATCGCCCTGTTATGGTGGGGCTGCAATACTTCTTTCAACTTAACGTCGCATGGGGCGAGGTGATGGCCTATCTAAGCCTGATCACCGTGCCTGTGCTTGGATTTTACCTTTATCTACAAAAAGCCTTCATCGCGTCGATCGCATCGACGGGTGTCAAAGGATAGGGAGCATATCATGGTTCACGCGTTCAAAGATATCTGGTTATGGGACAGCTGGTATGTCCAAGATGGGGCAACATGGCACGGGTATTTCCTGCAAGCGCCAAAATCGCTGGGTGATCCTGACAAGCGCCATTTGAACGCGACCCAGCGCCACGCCACCAGCACCGATTTGGTGAATTGGACCGATCTTGGCACCACATTTGAACCCCAGCGCAGCGGGGCGGCCTGGGATGACAGCACCACTTGGACGGGGTCGGTGGTCAAGGATGATGACGGGCTGTGGCATCTGTTCTACACGGGAACCTGCCTTGCCGAAGCATCGATGTATCAGCGTATTGGCCATGCCACCTCGCGCGATTTGCACCATTGGACGCGGGTGGGCGATGGGCTGGCCTTGGATTTGACAGGCCCGAATGCCGATTGCTATGAATTGGATCACAAAGGCCGCTGGCATGACCGTGCCGCGCGCGATCCATGGGTGATGCGCGACCCTGGTGGCCCTGGCTGGCTGATGTATTTCACCGCCCGCGTTCCCCATACAACCGAGCCGAATGCTGGCGGGGCCATTGGCTTTGCCACCTCGCCCGATTTGACGAACTGGACATTGCAGCCCCCCGTTTTTCACGGCGGCTTTGGCCAGTTAGAGGTGCCGCAGGTTTTTGAATTGGCGGGCAAGTGGTATTGCCTGTTCTGCACCGCATCGATTCACTGGTCGCAGCATTATCGGGACTCCAACCCGCAAACCCCCGTGACGGGCAATCATTATCTGATCGCGGATCATCCGCGCGGGCCTTGGCGCATCGCACCCGGCGCGTTCTTTGATGGGGCAGAGCCGTGCATCCGTTATGCCGCACGCATTGTTGACGGCCCCGATGGCCCCGTGATTTTGGGTTTTGCCGATGGCGGCAAGGATCAGTTCGGCGGCTATATCATGAACCCCGAACCCGTTTTGGTGCAGCCCGATGGTTTGTTGGCGATTGTCCCCATGTCCAAAGCAGCAGAATAGAAAATGGCAAAAGTATCGCTGAAAGATGCCCGCAAAAGCTATGGAAATGCCCATGTCATTCAGGGCGTTGATATTGAAATCGAAGATGGCGAGTTTTGCGTTTTTGTCGGCCCATCGGGCTGCGGAAAATCTACTTTGCTGCGCATGATCGCGGGGCTTGAGGATATCACGAGTGGCCGTTTGTCGATCGATGGCACCGTGATGAACGACTTGCCCCCCGCCCAGCGCGGCGTGGCGATGGTGTTTCAATCCTATGCGATCTTCCCCCATATGACCGTGCGCGAGAATGTCGCCTTTGGCCTGACCATCGCGGGCGCTTCCAAAGAGGAAAAGGCCGCGAAAGTGGCCGAGGCGGCGCGGATCTTGCAGATGGAACATTTGCTGGATCGCAAGCCCAGTCAACTCTCGGGCGGCCAGCGCCAACGGGTGGCCATTGGACGCGCGATTGTGCGCCAACCCAAGGTGTTTTTGTTTGACGAGCCGTTGTCCAATTTGGATGCCGCCTTGCGCATGGATATGCGGATGGAAATTGGCAAATTGCACCAGCAATTGGGCGCTACGATGATTTACGTCACGCATGACCAGGTCGAAGCGATGACTTTGGCCGATAAAATCGTCGTGCTTAAGGACGGCAAGGTGATGCAAGTCGGCGCGCCGATGGATTTGTATCACAACCCCGCCAATTTGTTTGTCGCCGGATTTTTGGGCGCGCCGTCGATGAATTTTCTGGATGTCACGGTCAAATCCATCAAAGATGGCCGCGCCGTGGTTTTTAGCGATGTTTTGTCCCCCATCGAAGTATCGGCCCATCGGGCTAATTTTCAAGTTGGGCAAACGGCTGTCCTGGGGCTGCGCCCCCAATATGTGCAAGTTTCGCAAGACAAAGGGCTGATGCAGGGCGTTGTCGCGCTAACCGAACGGCTGGGTGCGGAAACCGTGATCGACTTGACCTTGTCCAATGGCAAGTCGTTGATCCTGACCATGGCACAAGACGCCATTTTTGCGACAGGCACGCCGGCGGCAGTGCAGTTTGATCCTGCCTTGGCGCATCTTTTTGCACCCGATGACTAAGCGGCGGGCCGATCTGTGTTTAGGGGGCCTTTGGCAGGTGCTGGGCTAAAAAATCTGTAATAAGGGGCGCGATTTCTGTGGCGGCCTCTTCGGCGATCAAATGGCCATAGCCGTGCAAAAGCTGGGCTTTGGCATGGGGCAGGGCGCGGGCGGCATCAAAGCTGACGCGGTGGGGAACCGCACCATCCTGACTGCCAGTCAAAAGAAGGCAGGGCACGGTGATCTGCGGCAAATGCGGCAAAAGCTGGGATAAATCCCAAGCGGCCATCATATCCAAGGTTGCCGCAATATGGGCTGGGCGGCGGGCCAACGTTAGATATTGCCCCCGCCCCGCCGCGCTGATCTGTGCGCCCGTTTGGGCCAGCAATTGATCGATTTGGCCTTGGTGCCCCAAAAATTTGGTCACGACTTGGGCAGCAAACGGCAGGCGGCTGAGTGATTTTGCCATGGCGGGAAACAGCCAACCCGCCACCCCCTCAAAGTTGGACAAGGCGGCGTTCAATCCAATCACCGCTTCTAGCGGCAAGATCTGCGCCAGCCGCAAGGCAATCGCCGCCCCTGCCGAATGGCCGATGATGGCGCGGATCGGCCAGTTTTGCTGGCGGGCGAGCGCGGCGATATCTTGGGCGATGTCATTCAAACCTGCGCGGATAAACCGCGTTTTTTGGCTATAGCCGTGGCCCGCAATGTCGATGGCGATCACGCGGAACTGCGGCGCCAGCAGCGGCGATAAATCGCGCCACGAATGCAGCGAACCGCCCGCGCCATGGATCAGCAAGACCGCAGGCCCTGAACCCAGCTCTTGCACGTGCCAGCGCTGGCCCGCCGCTGCCAGCATCCGCGAATGGGATCGGTGGGGCCAATCGGCGGGCAGATCATCCACCTGCGGGGCATTGGGCGCGCTCATTGGCCCAAACTCGCCTGCAACACGCGCGAGAGGCGCTGCGCATCGGCCCGAGGCAAAGGCACATAGACCGCCCCCATCGCGCGGGCCAATTCAGCCAAAGCGGGCAGGCTGCGCTGGCCAATATCAATGACCAAAGTCGAAATGCCCGCACTGGCCAAAATCTGCGCCATGCGCGCGGCATCCACCTCGGCGGCGGCGCGGTTGGCGCTGCCATCAAGGGCGATATTGCCGCGCCCATCGGTCAGTAGCGCCAGTGTGGGCGTCATGCCGCGCGCGCGCGCTTGTCGTGCCACATCCAGCCCCATGCGCAGCCCCGCCGCCAAAGGTGTGCCGCCCCCGCCCGCCAGTTCTGCCAAGCGCCGCTTGGCCGCTGTCAGCGCGCGGGTGGGCGGTAATATCATCTGGCAGTCTTGCCCGCGAAAGGCCAGCAAGGCCACATGATCGCGCCGCGCATAGGATTGTGCCAGCAGCAATTCGACTGCGCCCTTTGCCTCGGCCAATCTGGCAAAGGCCGAAGAGCCAGAGGCATCCACGGTAAAGATCAACACGCGATCCGAGCTGTGCTGATAGCGTTTGATACGCAAATCTTCGGTGCGAATGGCCAATCGGCGCGGCTGGCCCAATGGGGCAAAGGCGGCGGCGCGCAGTGTTTGAAAAGGCGCGGCGGCGCGCAGGGTGGATAAGATGTCAATGCGTTGCCCTGTTCTGGGCCGCCCTGCTTGTGCGGGCAGGGGGCGGCCGCGATGGTTGCCCTTGATCTTGGCGCCCGTGCCTGCACTGCCCATGGCGGCGCGGGCGGCGCGCCCTGCGGTGATCCTTGCCAAAACATCGGCGGGCAGGGCGGCGCGCACCGCCTCTAGGACGATATCTCTGGGGATGTCGTCACTCTCGCCTTGCGCGGGGTTTTCCTCGCGCGGGGCATCGGGCTGGGATTGGGGCGGCTCTGGTGCGGGCTGTGGGGCCGAGGATTGCGGCGCGGCGCGATGCGCAAAACACAGCGCCGCCGCCTCTTGCAAGCAGGCGGCGTCCACCGCGCCAAGGCCGCGCAGCGCGGCAATCGCCACTGCCGCGCGTGCGGCAAAAAGCGGCGCGCGGGCGCTGTCTATCCCTAAGTCGCCGGCAGCTTC